>NZ_RZRQ01000441.1:0-3870 GCF_003997785.1 Mesorhizobium sp. M7D.F.Ca.US.004.01.2.1
ACCTCATGCCGCGTCTGGGCAACCGCAGGAAGCGTGTCCTGGTCAGGCTGATCCTGAAAGATACGCAATATCTTGGTGCGCTCAACCTGGCCGAGAGCCTCGAAGCAAGCTGGCTGGAGTGGGCTGACCTGACAAATGGCCAGACCCTGCCAATGCTGCGTTCTGCAGTTGCCGGAAACGATGACGCCGTCAAGCGAGGCGTCGATCAGCTACTGGAAACAATGGGCTTTCTCGCCACGGCGGCGACAGCGGAAAAATTGATCGGGGACGTCGTTGTGGCCGGTATGGCCCCGGCAGCGCCTTCGCTCGGTCTTCTGCGCCTCAACGCATCACTGGCCGAGCCTTGAATCGACACATGATCAATCCGGAGAACAGCTAATGAACGCAGCCATCCGTCTTCCGGTCGAGCAGGCCTATGCCGCCGAGTTGCAGGCGCTCGCACGCAATGACGACCGGCAAAGGCCTGCCGGATGGAGCCTTTCGCCAAAGGCGGTTCTGATCTATCTGCTTGGCGGCAAGGCTGACGACGGCACGCTGATAACGCCGAAATATGTCGGCCGCCGCCGGCTGATGGAAACCGCGGTGGCGACGCTCGCCACCGACCACGCGCTGCTGCTGCTCGGCGTTCCGGGCACGGCGAAATCCTGGGTATCGGAGCATCTCGCCGCAGCCATCATGGGTGACTCGACATTGATCGTGCAATGCACGGCCGGCACCGATGAGAACCAGATCCGTTATGGCTGGAACTACGCGCAGCTGCTGGCCAAGGGCCCAAGCCAGGACGCGCTGGTGCCGACTCCGCTTTACCGCGCCATGCGAGACGGCAAGCTCTGCCGCCTCGAGGAACTGACGCGCATGGGTTCGGACGTGCAGGACACGCTGATCACCGTGCTGTCCGAAAAGATGATGCCGATCCCCGAACTCAACACATCGATCTATGCGCAGCGCGGTTTCAACATCATCGCCACCGCCAACAACCGCGACAAGGGTGTCAACGAGCTGTCCTCGGCACTCAAGCGCCGCTTCAACGTCGTCGTGCTGCCCTTGCCTGAAGATATGGCCGAGGAAGTAGCGATCGTCTCTAAGCGCGTCGGCGAGATGGCCGGCGGTCTCGACCTGCCGGTACCGAAGAATGTCGGCGAGGAGATCGCCCGGGTGCTGACCATCTTCCGCGAATTGCGCTCCGGTGCGACATCAGACGGCAAGGTGACGTTGAAGACGCCATCCGGTTCGCTGTCCACGGCGGAGGCGATCGCAACGGTGGTCGGCGGCCTCAGCCAGGCGGCGTGGTTCGATAGCGGCAAGCTTGGCGCCGAAGGCCTTGCCGCCAGCCTTGTCGGCGCCATCGTGAAAGATCCGGTGCAGGACAAACTGGTACTGGAGGAATATCTGGAAACCGTGCTCAAGAAGCGGCCCGACTATGCCGGCTACTATGCGGCCCTGAACGCGGCGATCTGACGCCATGGCGCTCAGCGACGTTTCCTATTTTGGCATACGCCATCACGGGCCCGGCTCCGCCGACAGCTTGGTGCAGGCGTTGCAGGATTTGAAACCGGTCGCCGTGCTGATCGAAGGGCCGGCCGACGCCTCGGCGCTGCTGCCGCTGCTTGCCCGCGCCGAAATGCGGCCACCGGTAGCGCTGCTCTGCTATCCCGAAGATGATCCGGCTTCGACCGGTTTCTGGCCCTTCGCTGAGTTCTCGCCGGAGTATCAGGCGACGCTCTGGGCCGTCGCCAACAACGCGACAGTGCGGTTCATCGACCTGCCGTCATCAGCCCGGGCTGTGCCCATTGAGGCCGAGGGGGAAACCGATGACGATAAAACTGAAGCCAACCTAGAGGCTGACTTGGCGCCGCATTTGCGGGACCCGATCGGAACGCTGGCACAGGCCGCCGGCTATGAGGATGGCGAGAGCTGGTGGTCCGATATCATCGAGCAGAACCCGCAGCCCGGCCCCATCTTCGCTGCCATAGCCGATGCGATGACGACGCTGCGGGACGGCGAAGGTCCGCTCGCCGCATTCGAAGCAAAGCGCGAAGCGCATATGCGGCTTGAAATCGTCGCCGCGAGCAAGGAATTCGACGGTCCGATCGCTGTCGTTTGCGGAGCCTTCCATGTGCCGGCACTGCAAGCGACGCGGCCACAAAAAGAGGACCAGGCCCTGCTCAAGGGGCTTGCTCGGCGCAAGAGTATGATGACCTGGGCGCCATGGACCGGACCGCGCCTTGCGCTCGGCTTCGGCTATGGCGCCGGCGTCGTCGCACCCGGCTGGTGCAAGCATTTGTGGCAGACGCGTGGACAAGGTGACGCCTCGGTCCTGTGGCTTGCGCGCATCGCGGCAGTGCTGCGGGCCAAGGGGCACATGGTCTCGACCGCCTCGCTGATCGAAGCCGAACGGCTGGCCCGGACGCTGGCTGTGATTCGCGAGCGGCCAAAGCCCGGCTTTGAGGAACTGCGCGACGCCTCGATCGCGGCCCTGTTCAACGGCGAAGCGCTGCTGTGGGCGCTGGTCGAAGCCGAATTGCTGCTGGGCGCCGATGTCGGTGAAATTCCGCCAGACACGCCGCTGGCACCGTTGATCGAGGATCTGCAACGCAACCAGAAGGCAGCGCGGCTGAAGCCCGAGGCGCTGGAGCGCGAACTGTCGGTCGATCTACGCAGCGAGAGCGGGCTGTTTCGGTCGACCTTGCTGCACCGGCTGAATGTGCTTGGCGTGCATTGGGGCAAACTGGCCGACAGCGGCCGCAGCCGCGGCACGTTTCGCGAGCGCTGGGCACTCGCCTGGGAGCCGGAATATGCCGTGCGCCTGGTCGAGAATCTGGTCTATGGGCCGACCATCGAAAAGGCCGCCAATGGCCGGCTGATCCAGATGATCGGCGCGGCGACGTCTCTTGATGCGATGGCCGCGCTGGTCCAGGGCGCCATCACGGCAAACCTGTCGGAAGCGTCGACCGCGGGTCTGGCGACACTTGAGGAACGCGCGGCGCGCAGCAGCGAATGCCTGGAAATCCTGGCATCGGTGCCGCCGCTCGCCGACATCATCCGCTACGGCGAGGCCCGCAAGACGGAAACCGCCCGTCTCTCCGGTCTGCTGGAGCGGCTGATCGTCGAAGGTGGGATTGCACTTGCTTACGCCGCCCGCGACCTCGATGCCCAGGCTTCAACGACGCTGGTTGGCGCGATGCGCAAGGCTGATGAAGCGATCAGGCTGGTCGAACCTGAGCAGGGCGTTCTGGACGCATGGCGCAGTGGACTGGCCGCCGTGCTCGATGGATCGCGATCGACGGCGCTCGTGGCGGGCTGTGCCGCGCATCTGCTTTACGAAGCCGGCCATGTGTCTGCCGACGCCGCGGCGGCCCTGATCGCAAGGCGTCTGTCTCCGGGAACGCCGGTCGCCGAGGCGGCAGGGTTCTTCGAGGGTTTCTTCAGCACCGCCGGCCAACGGCTGATCTATGACGAGGGACTGCGCGGCGCGGTTGATGCCTGGCTCAAATCCCTCGACGAAGACGCCTTCATTGCCCATCTGCCATTGCTGCGCCGAGTGTTCTCGCATCTGGACTCGATGGAACGGCGGCGACTGATCGAAGCGGTCCTCGGCCGGGCCAGGCGCTTGCCGGCGGGGCTGACGCCGACGCCGGATGGCAGTGAAGCCTGGCGCCGGCACCTGGAACGGCTTGGGCCTTTGCTGATGAGCGAGAACGGCAATGGATGAAGAGCCCGATATCGACAAAACCGAGCCGGCTGGCGACGGACGGGAGCGCCGCTGGCGGCTGGCGATCGGTGCCGATGACGAGGCCTCGTCAGCGCTTTCCGACAACGACAAGCGGCTCTCGGCGGCTCTCGATGCGCTCTATGGGGATGGCGCAGGCG
>NZ_RZRQ01000442.1:0-3856 GCF_003997785.1 Mesorhizobium sp. M7D.F.Ca.US.004.01.2.1
CCACTGTCGCCGGAAGTATCTGGCGGCTGGGTCGACGCGGATGGGCTGGATGGAAGGCCCGGACCGGCGGCGAAGGCAAACATGGCTATGGCGGAACGGTGTTGACAAAAGACGGGTTCATTGTCGCCACCTTCAATTTTGAGGACGCTCTGCGCGCCGACGCCAAGGCGGCGATCGGGCAATTGAATGATGCTGGGGTGTCGGTGCAAATGCTGTCGGGCGATACCGCGGGCGCCTGCGGCGAAGTTGCAGAAATGCTGGGTGTCGACGACTTCGTTCCGTGCCTGCTGCCGTCCGGTAAGGTCGAATGCATCGAGACCCTGGCGAAAGACGGACACAAGGTTCTGATGGTTGGCGACGGCCTCAACGACACGCCGGCGCTGAGCGCGGCGTATGTCTCGATCGCACCGGCCACCGCCGCCGACATTGGCCGCAATGCGGCCGACTTCGTGTTCCTGCGCGAAAGCCTTCTGGCAGTGCCTCTCGCGCTGGACGTCTCGCGCAAGGCGGGACACCTGATACGCCAGAACATCGCGATTGCGATCGTCTATAATGCCGTCGCCGTGCCGATCGCCATCCTGGGCCACGTCACGCCTCTTATCGCAGCGATTGCCATGTCCGCTTCTTCGCTGCTTGTGATCGGAAATGCGTTGCGTCTGCAGAGTTCCATACCAAATTCGCCAGCGAAAGATGTGCGGCGCGACAGCCGTTCCGACATCACCAGATTGGCCCGATTCTCATGACGACCCTTGCCTACCTCATACCTGTGGCCCTCTTCCTTGGTGCGCTTGGCTTGGGGGGCTTCCTGTGGGCTTTGAAGAGTGGCCAGTATGAAGATCTCGACGGCGCCGCCGAGCGGATCCTTATCGATCGAGAAGACAAGCTGGATCAGTGATCGAAAGCCAAGTAGCCGATAATGGCGGTGGGCAGAAAACTACACCGCCGCATGTCCCTGGCTGGAATAATCCCAAAAAGCTCGAATAACGCGAAACATTGCCGTGTCCGAAGCTGCAGCTTGCCTGGATTTAACTCTTTCAATTTGCGCCAGCGCAAAGAAACGCTGCGTCAGCTCAGGTAAATTCTATTCATCCGCAACGGTTGAGAGATAGGAGACTGACATGATCACGCGACGTGAAGCTCTGTTCGGGGCAGCGATTGGCGCTGCCGCCGTGGCAGCACTGCCCGCATTTTCAGCAACTGTGACAAAGGCGGACATTCGAGGGCTCGCGCGCGAAAAGATCGCGCTTGTGGCACCGCCGTTTGTGCATCCGCACGATCAGGTCGCCAAGGGTGGACCCAAGATCGTCGAGTTCACCATCACGATCGAGGAAAAGCCTCTTGTCATCGACGCCGACGGCACGACGCTCAATGCGATGACCTACAACGGCTCGATCCCCGGCCCGCTGATGGTCGTGCATCAGGACGACTATCTCGAGCTGACGCTCATCAATCCAGACACCAACTCCCTCGCCCACAACATCGACTTCCACGCCGCAACAGGCGGGCTGGGTGGCGGTGGCCTCACCCTGATCAATCCCGGCGAACAGGTGACCTTGCGCTTCAAGGCGACGCGAACGGGAACGTTCGTCTATCACTGTGCACCTGGTGGCGCGATGATCCCTTGGCATGTCGTCTCCGGCATGAGCGGCGCCATCATGGTGCTGCCGCGCGACGGGCTCAGGAACGACAGGGGCGAACCGGTCAAATACGACAAGATCTTCTATATCGGCGAGAGCGACTTCTATATCCCGCGCGATGAGAAGGGCAATTTCAAGAGTTACGAATCGGCCGGTGACGGATACGACGATATCGTCAAGGTCATGCGCGGGCTGATCCCGACGCATGTCGTGTTTAACGGCAAGGTCGGATCCCTGACCGGTGACAACGCCATGAAGGCGAAAGTCGGCGAGACCGTGTTGATCGTCCACTCACAGGCCAACCGCGATACCCGGCCTCACCTGATCGGTGGACACGGCGACTATGTCTGGGAACAGGGCAAGTTCGCCAATCCGCCTGCCAAGGATCTGGAGACCTGGTTCATCCGTGGCGGCTCGGCGGGCTCGGCGCTCTATACCTTCCTGCAGCCAGGCATCTACGCCTACGTCAATCACAATCTGATCGAGGCCGTGGAACTCGGAGCGACCGCTCACTTCATGGTCGAAGGCCAGTGGAATGATGATCTGATGACGCAGGTCGAGGCGCCCAAACCCATAGCCACCAACTGACGGCACTCCAAAATGCCCGGACGGCGTCGCTGTCCGGGCATGGACAAAAGCCATGTCTCCTTTCATCCTGAAGGTTCTGCCGGTCGCCCTGGCCGCCGCTGCTGTTCCGGTAGGTCTCTCGTTACAGGCGGTCTTCGGGGATCGACAACCCCACCCCGTCGCCATGACAGTTGTCTTGCTTTCCGGTTCGATCATCTATCCGACTCCGGGCGAGTTCCTGAAAGAGGGACGCCCGCAAGGCAATCCCCGCATCGAGCGGCAACTCAGCAGACCTCTCGAAATCATGGCCTACCAGGTTGGCGCGGCCGACTATGCGGACTGCGTGTCGGCTGGCGCCTGTCAGCCGGCACAGGAGACGCGCGCGATCCCGCGCAATGCTCCCGTCACCGGAGTGAGCTATCTCGATGCGAATGCCTATGCCCGGTGGTATTCGCAAGTGACCGGCGGCCAATGGCGGCTGCCATCCGACGATGAGTGGGCCTTTGCCGCGGCGGAGCGGTTCGCAGGCGAATTCGAGGGTGTCGAAAACGACGCCAACAACCCCGCCAGACGTTGGCTCACCAGCTACAAGGCCGAGGTGGACCTCAATCGCAAACCGGACCCGATGCCCAAGAGCCGTGGCTCGTTTGGTTTCAATTCCCTGGGCCTCGCCGACTTTTCCGGCAACGTCTGGGAGTGGACTTCGACCTGCTATGTCCGCACCACGTTGGCTACGGATGGAAGTGGTGTTGCGAGCTCGGTCGACAATTGCGGCGTCCACGTGCTTGAAGGGCTTCACAGAGCCTACATGTCGAACTTTGTCAGTGACGGGAAAAGCGGAGGCTGTGCCGTTGGCACGCCTCCCGACAATCTGGGATTCAGATTGGTCCGGGACCATTCGGGATGGGCAAGCCGGATCCTTGGGTGGCTTGGCATCGTCTGAAAAGCAGGAATAGCGGACCACGTCCTCTCGACTGTCGCGAGCCCGCCCGTCGCCCTTCCCTCGCCTCACTGTGCCTTGGGTGTCGTCAACGCGGTTCCGTGGATCAGGACGAAGCCAGCGAATGCCGCTACCCATGCGGCGCCGGCCGTATCGATCACCGCCTCTGAGGGGACGAAGGCGGCCAGGATTCTCAATGTTCCCGCGAGCAGGACGGCCACGAAGATGAACGAGGCGCCGTTCCCAGCCTTGAGCGCTCGTCCGGTGTGCCCGAGCGTTGCGCGGGTCATCACGGCGAGCGTCATGGCGCCGACCGCGCCCGTTCCGAGCGCGTGGAGCCCAGCAGCAGCCGGCACGGCGGCAGGAAAGAAGATCGAAACCGAGACAAGGGCGAGGCCGACCGGCACGAAGGCATATGCAAGATGGAGGATGAGCACGAGCGGATCTCGCAATGTGCGTTCGCCAGCCCAGCGCGACAGACGCCACGCCTGGCAGATTGCAGCGACGGCCATAAGCATTCCTGAGGCGCGGTTGTCAGGAGCGAACGTCCATGCTCCCAGCGCGATGGCTGAGATGGCTATCGATGCGATGTCAAAACGGCCGAACGGCGCAGGCAGCCTGCCAGGGTTTTCGCGGACGAGCCAGTTGCGCGTGAAGCTTGGAATGATACGCCCACCGATCAGCGAGATGAGCACGATCGCTGCAGCCGTAC
>NZ_RZRQ01000443.1:0-3825 GCF_003997785.1 Mesorhizobium sp. M7D.F.Ca.US.004.01.2.1
ATGCCTACCCGTCCATAACCATCGCTGTTGACAACAAGGATCTGCCGGCCGGCAAGTCCGTCGCTGCCACTTTCGGCGACGACAAGGGCCGCGTCACTGCCAAGCTCCATTCCGATGGCGCGGTCAACGGCCGGCTCAGCTGGACCGTGGACAATCAGGCCAAGACCAGCCTGGCGCTCTTGCGCGTCATGCGCCGGGCATCGGCGCTTGACGTCTCTTTCGGCGATGCGCCGGTTGGAAGCATATCCATGGACGGCTTCACCAAGGCCTATCGCAGTCTCGGCGCATCGTGCGGGTTTCCGACCGCCGACGTCGCCCCCTGAGGCGATCGAACAGATCTCACCACGAGGGGTCGTTTGATGGAGATCGTCTGGAATTGCCTGGTCGGCGGGCTGGTCACAGCTCTGATCGTATGGGCATCGAAGCGTGCCCGGCATACTGCCACTGGCGCCGACCTTTGCGGTCGGTGCCAAGGGCAATCCCGCCGGCTTTCGCGAGGCCTGCCTGGCCGGGGTGAAGACCATCCCAGCCTATCTCGCCTTCCTCGGAGCCTGTTGGCTTGGCGGTATCGCCGTATGGTTGGTTGGGGCTCTCGCAATTTTCGTTGCGCCTCGCTATCTCTGAGGGGCGAGGGGCTGTTGGCGATACTTTGCCATCGTTGCAAAAACCTCTAAGCCTTTCGCTTCACCAGATTCGCCAACCAAAGGCTTCTCCATGCGCTGTCCCTATTGCCAGTCAGAAGATACGCAGGTGAAGGATTCGCGCCCCGCCGAGGATGGCGCGGCGATCCGCAGGCGGCGCGTCTGCCCCGATTGCGGCGGCCGCTTCACCACTTTCGAGCGCGTGCAGTTGCGCGACCTCGTGGTGGTCAAGAAATCGGGCCGCAAAGTGCCGTTCGACCGCGACAAGCTGCTGCGCTCGGTGGAGATCGCCGTTCGCAAGCGCAATGTCGATCCCGAGCGCATCGATCGCGCGGTGACCGGCATCGTGCGCCAGCTCGAAAGTTCCGGCGAGACGGAGGTTGCTTCAGAAGAAGTCGGCCGGCTGGTCATGGAAGCGCTGAAATCGCTCGACGATGTCGCCTATGTGCGCTTCGCCTCGGTCTACCGCAATTTTCGCGAGGCCAAGGATTTCCATGAATTGCTGGGCGAGCTCAAGGGGGACGAAATCAAGGGTGAAGAGGAAGCCAGCTGAGCATGACTGCAAGCGAACAGGCCGCCCTTGATCGCCGCTTCATGGCGGCGGCACTCAGACTGTCGCGAAAAAATGCCGGGCGCACCGCGACCAACCCGTCTGTCGGCACGCTGATCGTGCGCGATGACGGCAACGGTCCGATGATCGTCGGCACCGGCGTCACCGCTGTCGGCGGTCGCCCGCATGCCGAGACCGAGGCCCTGTCCGAGGCCGGCGAGCTCGCGCGCGGCGCCACCGCTTACGTCACTCTCGAACCTTGCGCCCATCACGGCCGCACGCCGCCTTGCGCCAATGCGCTGGTCAATGCCGGCGTCGCGTGCGTCGTCGGTGCGGCCAGCGATCCCGATTCGCGCGTGTCCGGCAAGGGCTACGCGATCCTGCGTGCCGCCGGTGTCGAGGTGGTCGAGAAGGTGCTGGCGGCGGAAGCCGCCGAGCAGATGGCCGGCTATTTGATTCGATCGCTGAGAAAACGCCCCGAAGTGATTCTCAAGCTTGCGCTTTCCAGCGACGGCAAGATCGGCAGGGAAGGCGGTGGGCAGGTGTCGATCACCGGCGATATTGCGCGCCGCGAAGTGTATCTGATGCGGGCCGAGGCGGACGGCATACTGATTGGTATCGGCACGGCCCTTGAGGATGATCCGGCCCTGACGGTGCGCTTGCCGGGGCTGGAGAACCGTTCGCCGGCGCGCATCGTGCTCGACCGCCAGATCAGGTTGCCGGAGGCCTCGAAACTGGTTTCGGGCGTAGACCGGGTGCCACTCTATGTCGCCGCTTGCCTTGAGGCCGATCCGTTGCGGCGGGCAGCACTCGAACGCGCCGGTGTGCGCTTCATCGGCACTGAAACGCATGAGGGCGGCGTCGCGCTGCCGGAACTGCTCGAGGATCTGGCAGCGCTTGGCATGGCAAGCGTGCTGGTCGAGGGCGGCGCCAAGGTGGCGAGCGCTTTCCTGGCTGATGGGCTGGTCGACCGTATCGTGCTGTTCGAGGGGCCGGAGGCGATTGGCAATGGTGGCATTGCATCGCCGATCGACGCTGACCATATCCCGGCAGGATTTCGCAAATTGCGCGACATGCGCTTTGGCGAAGACAGCTACGCCGAGTGGATAAGAGACCTTTAGGATCAACACCGATGTTTACCGGAATTGTCACCGATGTCGGCACTGTCGCTTCCGTCAAGCCGCTCAGGGAAGGGGTGGGTTTGCGCATCGACACCGCCTATGACCCACAGACCATCGCCATCGGCGCCTCGATCTCCTGTGGCGGCGTTTGCCTGACAGTGACGGCCTTGCCCGACAACGGCTCGAATGCACGCTGGTTCGAGGTCGAGGCCTGGGAAGAGGCGCTCAGGCTGACGACGGCGATGGGCTGGAAGTCAGGCACGCGGATCAATCTGGAGCGGGCGCTGAAGATCGGCGACGAACTCGGCGGCCACATCGTTTCGGGTCATGTCGACGGTATGGCGGAGATCGTCGAGCGCAAGGATGAGGGCGACGCGGTGCGTTTTACTCTCGAAGCACCGCGCGAGCTGGCGAAGTTCATTGCGCCAAAAGGCTCGGTCGCACTCGACGGCACCTCGCTCACCGTCAACAAGGTCGAAGCCACGCGTTTCGACGTGCTGCTGATCCACCATTCGCTGACCGTGACCACCTGGGGCGAGCGCAAGGTCGGCGACCGCGTCAATCTCGAGATCGACACCATGGCCCGCTACGCGGCGCGTCTCGTGGAGGCAGAGAAAGAGGGGCTTTGATGGTCAAGAATAGACGGATCTCGGCTGAACAAGAAGAAGAACTCCGGCGCCTGACACTCGAAGCGCTGGCCGATGTGGACGCCGGTCGTGTGATCGATCATCAGACCGTACAGACCTGGGTTGATAACCTCGACAGCCATCTCAAAAACGAGGTTGGTGAACCTGAATAGGTTGGCAAACCGGGCGCGCGCAACATCTTCGCTTGCGGTCAACCCGGCTTCGGCCTAAGTCACCGGCGATCCCCGGAGACTTTTATGGCTGGCACATCCCAACACGGCAAAGCCTTCATTCGTCCGAAGACGAAGGCGCATCTGCTCATTGTCGAAGCGCGCTTTCACGACGACCTTGCCGACACGCTGCTCGAAGGCGCGACAAGCGCGCTCGATGAAGCGGGCGCGACTTACGACGTCGTCACCGTTCCAGGTTCGCTCGAGATTCCCGCGGTGATCACCTTTGCACTGGACGGCGCGACGGAAGGCGGGACAGACTATGACGGATTTGTCGCGCTCGGCACCATCATCCGCGGCGACACCTATCATTTCGACATTGTCGCCAATGAATCCAGCCGGGCGCTAATGGACCTGAGCGTGCAGGACTCGGTCTGCATCGGTAACGGCATCCTGACCACCGAGAATGACGCGCAGGCATGGACTCGCGCCAAGCGCTCGGAAGGCGACAAGGGCGGCTTTGCCGCGCGTGCGGCGCTGACCATGATCGCCCTCAAGGAACAACTGGGAGCGCGATCGTGAGCGAACCCGCTTCGCCCGGCCAGCCGGCAGTGCGCCACGCCAACAAGCGCGGCGCTGCCCGTCTGGCCGCCGTGCAGGCGCTCTACCAGATGGATGTCGCCGGCAGCGGCGTCTTCGAGATCACCGCCGAATACG
>NZ_RZRQ01000444.1:0-3821 GCF_003997785.1 Mesorhizobium sp. M7D.F.Ca.US.004.01.2.1
TCTCAATCAAGCGGCGCGCTATCACAAGCTTATGGCCACGAAGTTGGTTTCTTTTATAGGCAAGCTGAAGAACCGCTTGGATACCGGGCTCGTCGGCGGTGGAAATATCGACTGCGACCGACAGCGGGATCTGGCCGGAGTCGACGGCCCGCAGAAGGCGCTGTTCGCCTTGTGACAGAAGGCGTGCAATTCCTCTGACATATTCGGTCGAAAGACCGATCTTTGCTGCGATGTCGGCGTCCGAATAGCCGCTTTCTTTCAGCCGACCGATATCGCGAAGAAGGTCATAGGCGGTATGATACCGGCGAGCACAATTTTCCACCAACCCTTTAACCAGCGCTTCGGCCCTGGTTGCCTCTATCACAAAGGCGGGAATCTCGGTCTGGCCCAGCAGCCTGAAGGCCTCGATCCGCCCCTGGCCGCACACCAGATCGTGCGTGAAGGCGCCTTCGTCGACATCGCTTTTCGTCACCGTGACGGGACGCTTCAGGCCGACGCTCTTGATGCTGTCGACAATATCCTGGAAGGATTTTTTGCCTCGGGTGCGCGGGTTGGTAATTTTGATCGCGTCCAGGCGCAGGAGCGAGATTGGTCTGTTGGTGGCGTCCATCAGCGAGCGGCCGTGATGGCGTTGCGTTCGGCCAAGGCGAACAGCGGATCCAGCGATTTGAAGAAGAAAGTGTTGAACTCCAGTCTCTTGTTCAAGGCGCGGTTTAAGGGTTTTCCACCAATCTCATTTGCTGGCGCAATCAGATAATCCAGGATCGTCTGGTTATCCGGGCTCATGCGGATGGCCACTTTCACGTCCGCAGCGGTACCCCGTTCCGCAGGGGCCAACCAATGAGGATAGCCGTATGGCGTGTTGCGACAGCGACCCATCGCAATGGATACAGTGAATTCATCATTGACGCGAAGCACGCCGAGACCGCTCTGACGCACCGCAGAGCCGCCCGCCCGCTCAATGGTCGCGACTATCGTTTGGACGACTTCTTCGAAGATCTCACCAAGCCGCCTTCTGATATCAAGAAACCGATAGTTCTGAGACGGATCGTATCCAACGAGCTTGTAGGCTCGCAGCAGACTGCCAAATTTTTTCCTGTAGCGGCTGCTTGGCGGACAATTTGCCGCCGCGTCAATGATCGGACCTGAGAGGGTACCGTGCCTCTTCAGAAGTTCGGCGAGCACAACCAACATCTGATCGTTGCCCATCTTAGATGAGCGGGCGTCGGCTATGACTTGAGCCCGTTCGAACAGTTTGCGGTCTACAATGGGTTCAAAGACACCATCGGCGCGCACCCATTTGGTCGTATCATTGGTCACCTTCCTTTGCTTGAGCTTGAAAGACTGCCGATTCCAGACGTTGTTGCCCACATATTTTTCGTTGCTGAGTATCTGATGAATGGATTCGCGTTTCCACGATCGATTGAGATCGGTGACCACTCCCTTGGTATTCAACGACCGCGCAATTTGCAGCTCGGTCCGACCACCCTTCACATATTCATTATAGATCCAGCGCACCGTTGCAATTTCATCAGATGGTCCAGGTACGAGGATGACCCGATCCGTCTGGAGGCTCTTGTACTCTTTGAGAGCGAGCATGGTCTTTGTGCGCCCATGCTGGTCGATGAGCCGGCGCCTCAGGCCCAGGCCGGACGACCCTCCTTGCCGGTATCCCATTTGAATGAGCCTGCACTGCCCGGCAAACACCTTGACCGACAACACGCGACTGTGCTCGGCCGCCATGGTGCGCTTTATCGCCTTGAGCAGGTCTGATGCGATGGTGCCATCGTTGGCAAACTGTTCGCCACAGTATTCAATTCGCACTCCGGCAACGCGACACCGGTACTCGTACGACGCACTCTCATCGGGGTTCGGGAATCGCCCCCAGCGGCTCACGTCGTAGACGATGATGATTTCGAAACCCGCGTTCTTCGTCTCGACGTCCGCCAACAGCCTTTGCAAGCCGGCGCGACCTTCAAGGTTCAAGCCGCTGCGACCAGCGTCCTCGTATGTGGCTACGATGTCGTAGTTCATCGCAGCCGCGAAGGCGCGGATTGCATCCTTCTGATTGTCGATCGAGAAGCTCTGGCGGTCAGTAGACATTCGCACGTACTGAGCTGCGCGCACGCGTTGTGCGTCTACAGAAGGTCGACGGGCCGTGTGCGCCTCTTCCATCACTCCGCGCCTAAAAGGCAGATTGAACGTTCGCTTGAACCAGCGACCCTAGCGGCATGACGCTTCAATCCCGTTACACATTGACCGACACTTTGTATCGAATGAGGCTTTGTTGCCATGAACCGAGAGGGTCAAAAAATAGCAGGCAGGGTTTCTATCAACGCCCGAGAAACCATGTCTTTTATCGTGAGGCCTCGTGCCCCCGTTCCGCCGCATTGCGGCCGCAGGTGGCAAGCCATAGGGATTTCAGGCCTTCAAGGGAGAACGCACATGAACTTTCACAAAGCCATCGCAGCCGTGCTGATGACCGCAGCCCTGGCAGGCTGCGCGCAGACCGAAGGCCAGCAGCGGGCCGGAACCGGCGCGCTGATCGGCGGCGCCGGCGGCGCCCTCGTCGGCCAGGCCATTGGCGGCAACACCAAGAGCACGGTCATCGGCGCGGCCAGCGGCGCCCTGCTCGGCGCCGTCGTCGGCTCAGCCACCACCCCACAGCGCCGCGAAGACCAGCGCCGCGGCGACCAGATGTGCCGCTACCAGGATCGCGACGGCCGCATCTACACGGCGCCCTGCGACGACCGGTACTACAACGGCGATTATTGATGCGAGCCTGACGGCGGGACGCGTTTGCCAGCAGGTAGTTGCTCAAGAAAGGAAGGGGAGCTCGTCGCCCGATCCGGCCTCGGTCGGACGGAATGGACGCGTCCGCGACACGTCCATAGGCATATCAGGCTACGTCTATCGGGCGAATTGCGCGGGATCCAAAACGCGCTCACAATCCAGTCTTCCGGAGCACAGTACGCCTCAAGAAGCTTGCTGATATTGCTATCGGATTGTTTGCCGACCCCCGTCTTCCCCCCGAAGCCCTGTCGGCAGACGAGGCGGATTCTGTCCCCGGATCCGCCTCTTTGATGTGCGAGGTATCGGCATTCCGCAGGCCGGTTCCGTCTTCGGGCAGCCCCGGTCCCGTCGCCTCGGCCCGATCAGGCTTCAGTGCTATTTATCGCGATGAGCGTCATAATGACGCTGGACGCGGTGCGGTTCCAGTTCGAGTGCCAGTTCGGCGTTGGTGGCGAACTCGCCGGCCGAGGAGGCGTCGAGGAACACGCGGTACGAAGTGCCGGCGACCGTCCTGGATTGTTCGCCGGCTGCGCACGCGGAGCGACGGATCCGGCGTCTGACAAGATCATGTGAGATTCCTTTGTTGAGAATTGGAGGTCGGTGACGAGCCCTCCCATGGCGAAGCTTTGTTGTCACTCGTTGGAGGGCCTTCGAGGGGGAAATTGGCTCGCTGTCATTTTTTGCCCACTTGGCCGGGCTAGACTGTTCTTCGCGGCGGGTTGTGGAGGAGGTCGATGTGACGACAAGCCTTGCCGCCCTGAAAAGCCAAAGCAAACGCGCCGTGAAACGGCTCATCGGCTATGATTCCCGCAACTGGCTGCGCATCCGCCAGATCGAGGCATTCAGCCTCTTTCTAGAAGCCGCCAACCGCAAGGCTTCCGATGTGATCGAGATCTCGCCCGGCTGGAACCGCTATTGGCGGGCGATGTGCCCCAACTACCGCTCGGTCGATTTCCCTGCTTTCGACATCTGCAAGGACCGCACCGACGAGCAATATTCCATCGTCATCGCCCACCCGGGGCTGGCGC
>NZ_RZRQ01000445.1:0-3810 GCF_003997785.1 Mesorhizobium sp. M7D.F.Ca.US.004.01.2.1
TTGTTGAAGTTCGGCCTCATCCCCGAGTTTGTCGGCCGTCTGCCGGTTCTGGCGACGCTGGAGGATCTCGACGAGCCGGCGCTGATCCAGATCCTGACCGAGCCGAAGAACGCGCTGGTCAAGCAGTACCAGCGTCTGTTCGAGATGGAGAATGTCGACCTGACCTTCCACGAGAACGCCCTGTCGGCGATCGCCAAGCGCGCCATCGAGCGCAAGACCGGCGCCCGCGGCCTGCGTTCGATCATGGAAGCGATCCTGCTCGACACGATGTTCGAACTTCCGGCGCTCGAAGGCGTGCGCGAAGTGGTGATTTCGGAGGAGGTGGTGACCGGCAGTGCCCGGCCGCTCTACATCTACTCCGAGCAGAAGGAAAAGAAGGGCAATGTCAGCGCCTGACATGAGCCCGCAGCGAAATTCTGAAACGGCGCCGCAAGGCGCCGTTTTGCTATCGCCCAGGGTTTTGTGGGCGGGCCCGGTCTTGGCGTCGCAAATGTGTCACTTCAGGGCAAGTTGGAGGTGCGGATTTGTGCTCGCCCCTTGATCTTTGTGGATCGTGCATCCAACTAATTGGAGAAGGCCGAGGTGCCCGATTTCTGTGCTGTAAAACTCCCGTCACAAACGGTGGTAGGCGGAACGATCCCCGGTCGTTAATATAGGATTCGCGGTTGGCTGATTGGCGGCCGCGATATGAAAGGTTGGACAATGGCCAAAGTATCCAAGGCTCCCAGCGACGGCGTCTTCGCAGTCCTCCCACTGCGCGACATCGTGGTGTTTCCGCACATGATCGTTCCGCTCTTCGTCGGGCGTGAGAAGTCGATCAAGGCGCTGGAAGAAGTGATGGGTCAGGAAAAGCAGATTCTGCTTGCCACCCAGATGAATGCCGCCGACGACGATCCCGAGCCCGATGCCATCTTTGACATCGGCACGCTCGCCAACGTGCTGCAATTGCTGAAGCTGCCCGACGGTACCGTCAAGGTTCTGGTCGAGGGCGCCTCGCGCGCGAAAATCGTCTCGTTCACCGACCGTCCCGACTTCCACGAGGCCCGCGCTGCGGCGCTGGTCGAGCCGGAAGAGGAAGAGGTCGAGGTCGAGGCGCTGGCCCGTTCGGTCGTCACCGATTTCGAGAATTACGTCAAGCTGAACAAGAAGATCTCGCCCGAAGTGGTGGGTGCCGCCAGCCAGATCGACGACTATTCCAAGCTCGCCGACACGGTTGCCTCGCATCTCGCCATCAAGATTCCTGAAAAGCAGGAAATGCTGGCCACGCTCTCGGTCAAGGAGCGGCTGGAAAAGGCGATGGGCTTCATGGAAGCCGAAATCTCCGTCCTGCAGGTGGAGAAGCGCATCCGTTCACGCGTCAAGCGCCAGATGGAGAAGACGCAGCGCGAATACTACCTCAACGAGCAGATGAAGGCGATCCAGAAGGAGCTCGGCGAGGGCGAGGACGGCCGCGACGAAGCCGCCGAGATCGAGGCGCGCATCAAGAAGACCAAGCTCTCCAAGGAGGCCCGCGAAAAGGCGGAAGCCGAGTTGAAGAAGCTCAGGACGATGTCGCCGATGTCGGCGGAATCGACCGTCGTGCGCAACTATCTCGACTGGATCCTGTCGATCCCGTGGGGCAAGAACTCCAAGGTCAAACAGGACCTGGCTTTCGCGCAGAACGTGCTCGATACCGATCATTTCGGCCTCGACAAGGTCAAGGAGCGCATCGTCGAGTATCTCGCCGTGCAAAGCCGCCAGAAGAAGCTGAAGGGGCCGATCCTGTGCCTCGTCGGCCCTCCCGGCGTCGGCAAGACCTCGCTCGGCAAGTCGATCGCCAAGGCGACTGGACGTGAGTTCATCCGCATGGCGCTGGGCGGTGTGCGTGACGAGGCCGAGATCCGTGGCCACCGCCGCACCTATATCGGCTCGATGCCCGGCAAGGTCATCCAGTCGATGAAGAAGGCGAAGAAGTCCAATCCGCTCTTCCTGCTCGACGAGATCGACAAGATGGGCCAGGACTTCCGTGGCGATCCGTCGTCGGCGTTGCTCGAGGTGCTCGATCCGGAACAGAACTCGACGTTCATGGACCACTACCTCGAGGTCGAGTACGATCTGTCGAGCGTGATGTTCGTGACGACGGCGAATACGCTGAACATCCCGGCGCCCTTGATGGACCGCATGGAGATCATCCGTATCGCCGGTTATACCGAGGACGAGAAGATCGAGATCGCCAAGCGGCACCTGATGCCGAAGGTGATCCGCGATCACGCGCTGCAGCCGAAGGAGTTTTCCGTCGGTGAGGACGCGATCCGCGCCATCGTCCAGACCTACACCCGTGAAGCGGGCGTCAGGAGCCTGGAGCGCGAGCTGATGAAGCTCGGGCGCAAGGCGGTGACCGAGATTCTGAAGACGAAGAAGAAGACGGTGAGCATCACGGCGGCGAACCTTGCCGATTACCTCGGTGTTCAGCGCTTCCGCTTCGGTCAGGTCGAGGCTGACGATCAGGTCGGTGTCGTTACGGGTCTTGCCTGGACGGAAGTTGGCGGCGAGCTGCTGACGGTCGAAGGCGTCATGATGCCCGGCAAGGGCCGCATGACGGTGACCGGCAATCTGCGCGACGTGATGAAGGAATCGATTTCGGCGGCGGCCTCCTATGTCCGCTCGCGCGCCGTCGATTTCGGCATCGAGCCGCCTCTGTTCGACAAGCGCGACATCCACGTGCACTTGCCGGAAGGCGCCACGCCGAAGGACGGCCCGTCCGCAGGTGCTGCCATGGCGACAGCCATTGTGTCGGTACTGACGGGTATTCCGGTCCGGGCGGATGTGGCGATGACTGGCGAGATAACGCTTCGCGGCCGCATCTTGCCGATCGGCGGGCTCAAGGAGAAGCTGCTCGCCGCACTGCGCGGCGGCATCAAGAAGGTGCTGATCCCGGAAGACAACGCCAAGGACCTGGCGGAGATTCCGGACAATGTGAAGAACGGCATGGAGATTATTCCGGTCTCTCGGGTCGGTGAGGTGTTGCGCCACGCGCTGGTGCGTATGCCGGAGCCGATCGAATGGGTCGAACCGGTCAATCCGCCGGCCGCGACAGACAGTGCCGACGACGCTGGAAAGCCTCTGGCGCATTAGAGCGCCGCGCGTCCACTTGGACGCAAAGGACGCTCTAGTGCCTTGGACTTGCGTATGGTCCTTTCCGAAAACCGGCCACGGTTTTCGGGGCCATGCGTTGGTTTTCGCTAAGGTTGCAGTGCACAAACAGAGAGCCGGGCCTAGCGCCCGGCTTTTTCATGTGAAAAACCCAGCATTTCCGGGCTTTTTCCGCTTTTTTCCTGCCTTTTCGACTTGGTTGCGGGAACGCTTCTTTCTAAAGTCCGTTTCCTGCCGGATGAGTCGATAGTTCCGGTGTTCTCATGGAAGGGAATTTTTATGAACAAGAACGAACTGGTATCCGCTGTCGCCGACGCCGCGAGCATTTCGAAGGGTGACGCGCAGTCGGCGGTCGATGCGGTATTTTCCGTGATCACCGGTGAACTGAAGAAGGGCGGCGATGTCCGGCTTGTCGGCTTTGGCAATTTCACCGTGTCAAAGCGTGCGGCGTCGACCGGCCGCAATCCTCAGACCGGCGCCGAAGTGAAGATTCCGGCACGCACCGTGCCGAAGTTCTCGGCCGGCAAAGGCCTCAAGGACGCAGTCAACTAAGCGGTTTTTCTTTTCAGAGACCAGAAAAGCCGGGCAAGCCCGGCTTTTCATTTTCGTGGCCTACGCAGGTACACGCGACCAGAAAAGCCGGGCAAGCCCGGCTTTTCTGGTCGCGTGTACCTGCGT
>NZ_RZRQ01000446.1:0-3788 GCF_003997785.1 Mesorhizobium sp. M7D.F.Ca.US.004.01.2.1
GATCTCGATGTCCACATCGCCACCATAGAAGGCTTCAATCCCGACCGGCTTGCCCGCCTGCTGCAGGACCTGCGCGGACAGACGCAAGGCGTCGGCGTCATCGCGCTCGACCATCCGACGGTGCGCGAAGCGATCCGCTCGCTGTCGGCCAACGACATCAAGGTGGTGACCATCGCCTCAGACATCCTGCATGTGCCCAGGGTCGCCTATATCGGCATCGACAACCGGGCCGCCGGGCGGCTGGCCGGCTATCTGCTCAACCGCTTCATGGGATCAGGCCGTCCGGGCAAGGTGGCGCTGTTCGCCGGCTCGCTGTCCTATCGCGGCCACGAAGAACGCGAGATGGGATTCCGCCATATCCTGACGGAGGAATCGCCCAATCTGCAGATCGTCGAGATGCGTGAAATGCTCGACGACCGCGAGAAGGCCTATTCGGAAGCGTCCGCCCTGCTGGAGCGGCATCCCGATCTTGCCGCGATCTACAATGTCGGCGCCGGCAACACCGGCATCGCCCGCGCGCTCAAGGAGCGCGGCCGCGCGCAGTCCATGGTCTTCCTCGGCCATGAGGTGACGGACGGCACCAAGGACCTTCTGCTCGACGGCACGCTCGACGCGGTGATCGACCAGAACCCGCGCGTCGAGGCCCGCGAAGCGCTCAACACTCTGACCCATGCGGTCAGAGGATTGCCCTATGAATTGCACCAGCCAAGGCTGCAGGTGATCTTCAAGGAGAACATCCCGGAGATCTGAGCAACAGCTTTTCGTTTCTGAATAGAGATAGAGCGCGCTTGCCAGGTCGCGCATCTCGTTGGTGGTGCCACCCACCGTGCGACGGTCCAATCTCAACGAACACCGGCGCGACCAGCGGGGGCGCGATCGCCGCCTACGAGTGGCGCGGTACTGCTGGATTGATGGCGGGTTGAATCGTAACGATCGCCCGACCATCCACGCCAGTGCCGATTGCTATCCCGTCGCCGGAGGCTATGCCGGCAATGTCGCACACCACCAGCGGCATGCGGATCTCGTAGAGAAATTCGGCAACTATGGCACCGACCGCCAGGATCGGGTCCGGCCGCTCCAGAAGGATACCGGCCGGCGCCGTGCCCCTGCGGATCGCCTCGGCCAGGACCGAGGATGAAGACGACGAGCCGCGCCCGCTGGGCATGACCAGGATCTTGCCGGCGACATTCTGGCCAAGGCCGGAATGCGAATGATCTGTTATGTCGCCGGTCTCGGCATCGATGCCGCCCCAGAAGCTGAGTGGCTGCGAAAACACCAAAGCCAGGCCCTCGGCCTCGCCGGTCAGCTGGAAGGTGCCGGTTCGTTGCACCGGCCGCGTCATGAGGCACTCCGCACGACATACCCTACCGCAGCGGAGCGGATGCAATCCTTCATCTCGGCGAAGGCGACGGACACGCCTATATTGCCGGGCGCGTAATGCGCCCATTTACCAGAATTGGTCATCACCACGCCGTCGAGACGCTCGAGAATCGCAGTGACATAGGTGCAGGTGTCGGCCACCGGGATCAGACCGAACGCCTCCATGCCGGCCAGCGCGCCCTCCTCCTGCAGTCGCGTCAGGGTCGCGCGCCCGGTGTTGACATAGATCGGAATGCGCCTGCCCGGCGCTACCTCGCGTAGCAACGGCAACAGCCGCATCCATTCCTGATGCGAAAAATGCGGCGTGCCGAGCGACACGGCCGCCAGCGGCGCACCGTCCGGTACGCCAGACAGCCTGGCCAGCGCATGGCCGATATCGGCGCGGCTGATACGGATCGTCTCGTCAGGCGCATGGCCCTGGAACGCCTCATCGAGCGTGCTTGCTTCCGGCGTGACGCCGACCGCATGGAACAGCGCCACCGCGCCGGTCGTTGCCGCCGCTGCCCCCAGCGCCTTCAGCTGGTCCTCGTCGCGCGGCCGCGGCAGGCCTGTGATCACCGGAATCCGGTCGCCACTCGCTTGCCCGATGATCAGCCCAACGCCGACGAACAGGCTGTCGCTCGGCTCGGGGTCCGGAACATCCAGCTCAAATAAGATCCGGCCACGCCGGTTCTCGCTCAGATGCAGGCCCCAGGCCGGCGCGCGGCCGGTCATGGCGCAGCACAGATCGATGAAATCGCCATAGCGGTTGGTGCGCGCGCCGATGACCGAATTGGCAAAGACGATGGCGTTGGATTCGCCCCAGGCGATCTGCTGGCCAAAAACTGGCCGGAACCGCGTCTGGTACGGCGCACAAGTGAAGGTCGCCTGGCAACCGAGCTCCAGATGCGCCTTCATCAGCCGCCGCGCCGGCACCTCTTCCGCCGCCGGCATCTTCACCATGCCGGGATGGATGAGGTCGAACGAGCCGACATTCAATGTCGTCGGCACCTGGACGCAGCCACCACCTTCGACCAGCCGCTCGACGAAATCGAGCCCTGCCCTGCCGTGGTAGAGACAGCCATCGATATGGGCGCCGGCAATGTCGAGCAGACTGCCTGCCCCAACCGCATTGGAAAACGCGACCAGGATTTTCATGGCAGCGGCTGCGGACGAGCCTTGCTCGCCGTCGAGCATGGATCGGTCCCGCGCACTCAGCTCCAAGGTCATCGGCATGCTCCGGGCTCTTGCCCGTCTATGCTGTCCCCGATTGCGAACAGTATGGCAAGACCTGGGGGATCAGTTCGCCGCGATCAACACCGTGCTCTCAGGCGACCAGCGCAGCACGACATCCTGGCCCTCCGCCAGCCGTTCCATGCCGGTGTTCTGCACGATCACCTTCAGCGTCTGCCCCGCACGCTCGACGAAATAAGTGCTGTTGTTGCCGGCGAAGATGCGCTTGGAGACCTGCCCCTTGAGAATGTTGGCGTTACCATCCGGCGCTCCGGCATCCGTGGCGATGCGGATGCGTTCGGGCCGCACGGCGCAGCTCGCCTTGGCGCCGGCTGCAAGCGTCGCACCCGCGCCGGCGGCAATCGCTGTGCCGTCCGCCAGCCGGATGCCATTGCCCGTCGTATCGCCGCGAAAGATATTGGCGTCGCCCAGGAAGGTGGCGGCGAACTCGCTCTTCGGCCTGTTATAGATCTCCTCCGGCGGCCCTTCCTGCACCAGCCTGCCGTCGCGCAATATGCCGATGCGGTCGCTCATCGTCAGCGCTTCTTCCTGGTCGTGGGTGACGAAGATGGTGGTGATGCCGATCTCGCGCTGGATGCGCTTGAGCTCGATCTGCATGTCGACGCGCAGCGCCTTGTCGAGCGCGCCGAGCGGCTCGTCGAGCAGCAGCACGCGCGGCTTGGTGACGATGGCACGGGCGAGCGCCACACGCTGGCGCTGGCCGCCGGAGAGTTGGTGCGGCCGGCGGCCACCGAGCTTGCCGAGCTGCACTAGGGCGAGCGCGCGCTGCACCTCCGTCGCAATCACTGCCTTGGCCTCACCGCGCACGGACAGGCCGAAGGCGACATTGTCGGCGACGCTCATGTTGGGAAACAGCGCATAGTTCTGGAACACCATGCCGATGCGTCGCTTTTCGACCGGCACCCGCTCGACGCTCTCGCCGCCGATGGCGATGCGGCCTGAGTCGGGAAAATCGAAGCCGGCGATCTGCCTGAGAAGCGTGGTCTTGCCGCTGCCCGATGGCCCCAGCAGCGCATAGAAACCACCATCGGCGAAGTCGATGGAAACATCGTCCAGCGCCTTGTGCGCGCCAAAGCTGCGCGAGACATTCGACACCTGAACGCCGGCCATTATTTTTCTCCGCCGAATTTGAAGAAGCGCGCCGTGAGCAGCATCAGCGCCATCGCCACGACAAT
>NZ_RZRQ01000447.1:0-3782 GCF_003997785.1 Mesorhizobium sp. M7D.F.Ca.US.004.01.2.1
GTGCAGAACACCTTGGCAGGCGCGGCGAACCAGAAGGAGCCTGTGGCCTGCGCCAGTCCCAGCGGCACGGCGAGCAGGAAGCCCAGCACGCATGTGACGGCCAGGATCCACAACGAGCGCCAGATGCCGATCAAGCCCATTTCATAATATTGCGGCAGCCAGTCCCAGCGCATGAAAAAGGCCGCCGACAGAACCAGGCCGAGTGCGATCAGGATCAGCACGATGCGGTGCGGCTGCAGCCACAGCGACGTGCGCGCGACGGCGTTGATGATGGCCGCCTCGTTGGCCATCAGCGCGCCTCCTTGAGCGAAGGCATGCCGCGCCGCGACCAGGCCTCGACCCGGCCGATGATGAGATTGGAAAACAGCGACAGCAGCAGATAGAGCACGCCCGCTGCGAAAAAGAAGGTGAAATAGGCTTTGGTGACACCGGCGGCCTGCCGCGTTGCCAGCGCCAGCTCGTAGAAACCGACGACCGCCAGCAGCGCGGTGTCCTTGGTCGCGATCAGCCAGAGATTGGCGAGACCCGGTATGGCGAAGGGCAGCATTGCCGGCAAGGTGATGCGCCGCAAGAGCAGGCCGGGAGACATGCCATAGGCGCGGGCCGCTTCGATCTGGCCTTGCGGAATGGCCAGGATCGCGCCGCGGATCACCTCGGTCGAATAGGCGCCCTGGACAAAGCCGAGCACGGCGATGCCGGCGGCAAGGCCGCTGATGTCGACACGTTGATACCCCATTGCCGTCAGCGCCTGATTGATCAGGTCGGTCCCGGCATAATAGAGCAGCAGGATCAGCACCAGTTCGGGCACGGCGCGCACGATGGTGGTGTAGACCGCCAGCAGGTCGCGCACCACCGGGCCGCCATAGAGCTTGCCATAGGCGCCGCCTGTGCCGATCAAAAGACCGAGGCAGGTGGCGCCCAGCGCGATCTCGATCGAGTGGAGCAGTCCAACCAAAAGGGTCCCGCCCCAGCCCGGCGGATTGGGCGAGAGAAGTTCGATGATGCCGGCCGCCGAGGCCGAAAGAAGTGCGTCGATCAGCGTCGCCCCCGAGGTGCTGGCTCTAACCGCCGACGGCTGCGTCGGCGGCAAACATGCCTGGGAAAGATCGGCAGGAGGGGCATGGCGCTGACGCCATGCCCCTCAGCTCATGTGAGGGTCGTCAGTTCGACTGCGCGCCGCCGCCGCCGTAAATATCGAAATCGAAGTACTTCTTCGAGATCTCGTCATATTTGCCGTTGGCGCGGATCGCCTTGATGCCGGCGTTGATTTTGCCCTTCAGCTCGGTGTCCTCCTTGCGCACACCGGCGCCGACGCCCGGTCCGAGCACTTCGTCGTCCGGAGCGACCATCCCTTTCAGGTCGCAGCAGGCCTTGCCCTGGTCGGACTTCAAGAACTCGCCAAGCGCGATGGAATCGGCCTGAACCGCATCGAGGCGGCCGGCGGCAAGATCGTTGTTGGCTTCGTCCTGGGTCTGGTATTCCTTGATCTCGGAAGCTGTGCTGCCAAAGTGCTTCTTGGCGTAGACGGCATGCACCGTCGAAACCTGCACGCCGACCACCTTGCCCTTGAGATCGTCCGGAGCGGAGCCGAATTTCTGGTCCTTCGGGCCAATGATCGCCGTCGGGGTGTTATAGTACTTGTCCGAGAAGTCGATCGTCTTCTCGCGTTCGGCGGTGATCGACATCGAGGAGACGATGAGGTCGATCTTCTTGGTCGTCAGCGCCGGGATGATGCCGTCCCAGGCAACCGGCGTGATGACGCAGTCGAGCTTCTCTTCGGCGCACACCGCGTCGATGAACTCGATCTCCCAGCCGACCCATTTGCCGGAAGCGTCCGGCGAGGTGAAGGGCGGATAGGGCTCGGCGGCGACGCCGATCTTGACCGGATCGGCCTTGGCCACGCCCATGGCGGCGACGCCGAGCAGCAGCGCTGCGGCGAATGTCTTCAGAAAAGTCTTCATGTCACGACTCCCAGTTTGTTGTTGGTTCCCGGTTTTCTTCCGTCCCGGCCTGTCCTAGCCGATGTTGCGGATGAACTGCTTCAGCCTTTCGGATTTGGGCGCGCCGAAGATCTGCTCGGGCGGGCCTTCTTCCTCGACCAATCCATTGTAGAGATAGACGACATGCGTCGCGACCTCGCGGGCGAACTTCATCTCGTGCGTCACCAGCACCATGGTGCGGCCTTCGCGCGCCAGGTCGCCGATCACCTTCAACACCTCGCCGACCAGTTCGGGATCGAGCGCCGAGGTCGGCTCGTCGAACAGCATGACGCGCGGATTGATGGCCAGTGCCCGGGCGATCGCGGCGCGCTGCTGCTGGCCGCCCGACAGATAGGCCGGATAGACGTCGCGCTTTTCGGCCAGGCCGACGCGAGCGAGCAGCTTTTCGGCCTCACTGATCGCTACATCGCGCTTGATGCCAAGCACATGCACGGGAACCTCGATGACGTTTTCGATCAGCGTCATGTGGCTCCACAAATTGAAGTTCTGGAACACCATGCCGAGCTTGGAGCGGATGCGCTCGATCTGCTTGCGGTCGGCCGGAATGGTGTGGCCGTGGCTGTCGGCCTTCAGCTTGATCTCCTCGCCATTGACGCGAATGATGCCGCTGGTCGGGTTTTCCAGGCAGTTGATGCAGCGCAGCAGCGTCGATTTGCCCGAGCCTGAGCCGCCAATGATGGCGATCACCTCGCCGTCGCGCGCCGACAGCGAGACGCCCTTCAACACATGCAGCTCGCCGAACTTCTTGTGCAGGTTCTCGACATGGATGGCTTCGGCGGCGCCGTCCTGCGCCGTGTGTTTCAATACGGGTGCGGCGCTTTGCACCATCATCCCTTCGACGCTCCGCGGAGCGGTCGAGCCCGTCGCTGCTGGTATCTTTTACCCATTACCCGTCACTGGACAGAGTTCCCATTCTCAGGATGGACCGTTCCGCTTGCCTCCGTCAACCATGGTTTTTGGACTATTGATCACAGCTTGCTGTAGTGGTTAGTGGCGGCAACGGACGTTTCGGGAGAATTTAGTGGGCAAATCATACGGGTCGCAGTCCATGGCCGGACCCCTGAAACGCGTGCTGATGCGGTCCGCCGCCAGCGCCATGCGTCATGCCAAAGCGCAGGAATGGCACTACGGCCCGGGTTTTGATTCGCAAAAGGCCGCAGCCCAGCATGAGCAGTTGACCGGCATGGTCGCGGCTTCCGGCGCCGAGATCGAATGGCTGACGGATGCCGATGACGGGCTGGCCGATTCCGTCTTCACCCATGATCCGTCGCTGATGACCGATCATGGCGCGATTATTCTCTCGATGGGTAAGGCGCTGCGCCGTGCCGAGCCTGGTCTGCACGAAGCAGCTTACAAACGCATGGGCATCCCCATCCTTGGCCGCCTCGAAAGCCCTGGCCAGGTCGAAGGCGGTGACTGCGTCTGGGTCGATGCCAACACGCTGGCCGTCGGCCGCGGCGTGCGCACCAACCAGGACGGCATCCAGCAGCTTTCGAACCTGCTTTCGCCCAAGGGCATTTCGGTTTTTGGCTTCGACCTGCCGCTCTGGCACGGAGAGGAAGCCTGCCTGCATCTGATGTCGGTGATCAGTCCGCTCGCCGACGATCTGGCGCTGGTCTACGCGCCCTTGCTGCCGGCCGCCTTCTACCAGTTGCTGCGGGCGAAGGGTATCAAGCTGGTCGAGGGCGATGCCGACGAGTTCTTCGCCTCCAACGGACTCAGCCTCAACGTGCTGCCGACCGCGCCGCGCCAGGTCATCGCCGTTGCCGGGTTTCCCAGGAC
>NZ_RZRQ01000448.1:0-3764 GCF_003997785.1 Mesorhizobium sp. M7D.F.Ca.US.004.01.2.1
GACCACAGCACCCGCGCAGGCTGGGTGGCGGTTCAGACAGCCGAGTGTCATTCCGGGTTTCGGATTGACGCTCGGCTTCTCGCTTGCCTACCTCACCCTCATCATCCTCATCCCGCTGTCGGGGCTGATCTGGCGCTCGGCCGCCTTGGGCTGGCCCGAGTTCTGGGCGATCGCAACCGACCGTCGCACCATCAACGCGCTTGAAATCAGCTTCGGCACCGCCTTCATCGCGGCTGGCGTCAACGTCGTCTTCGGCACGCTCGTCGCCTGGGTGCTGGTGCGCTACCGCTTTCCCGGCCGCCGCATCGTCGATGCCATGGTCGACCTGCCCTTCGCGCTGCCGACGGCGGTGGCCGGCATTGCGCTGACCACGCTCTATGCGCCGAACGGCTGGATCGGCAAATTGCTGATGCCGCTTGGCATCAAGGTCGCCTATACGCCGCTCGGCATCGTCATCGCGCTGATCTTCATCGGCCTGCCCTTTGTCGTGCGCACCGTGCAGCCGATCATGGAGGAGATCGACAAGGAGGTGGAGGAAGCCGCCGCCACGCTTGGCGCCAGCCGCTTCCAGATCATCACCCGCATCCTGTTTCCGGGCCTGGCGCCGGCCATCACTACCGGCTTTTCGCTGGCCTTCGCGCGCGGCGTCGGCGAATACGGCTCGGTCATCTTCATCGCCGGCAATTTGCCCTACAAATCCGAGATCGCGCCGCTTCTGATCGTCATCCGGCTGGAGGAGTACAATTATCCGGCAGCGACCGCGATCGCGGCGATCATGCTGTTTTTGTCGTTCCTGATGCTTTTGATCGTCAATCTCGCACAGTCATGGAGCCGCAAGCGCTATGGCTGATCCCGAGATCAAATCCTACGCACCGCATCACGAGAGCCGCTCGGCGGCGGTGACCGAGAGCCGGCCGGCGCAAGCCGTCCTGATGGCCATCGTCTTCGCTTTCCTCGGCGTCTTCCTGCTCTTGCCGCTGATCATCGTCTTCCACGAAGCGCTGGCAAAAGGCGTTGGTGCCTATACGCAATCGCTCAGTGACGCCGACACGCGCTCGGCAATCCGGCTGACGCTGCTGGTGGCGGCGATCTCGGTGCCGCTCAACATTGTCTTCGGCATCTCCGCCGCCTGGGCGATCGCCAAGTTCGAGTTCAAGGGCAAGGCCTTCCTGACCACGCTGATCGACCTGCCTTTCTCGGTCTCGCCGGTCATATCGGGCCTGGTCTATGTGCTTTTGTTCGGCGCCCAGGGGCTGCTCGGCGGCTGGCTGAAAGCGCATGGCATCGTCATCCTGTTTGCCGTGCCGGGCATCGTCCTGGCCACCGTCTTCGTCACCTTCCCCTTCGTCGCCCGCGAGTTGATCCCGCTGATGCAGGAACAGGGCAATGGCGACGAGGAGGCAGCACTCTCGCTTGGCGCCAATGGCTGGCAGACCTTCTGGTTCGTGACCTTGCCCAACGTCAAATGGGGGCTGCTCTACGGCGTGCTGCTGTGCAATGCGCGCGCCATGGGCGAGTTCGGCGCGGTCTCGGTGGTGTCGGGCCACATACGCGGCCTGACCAACACCATGCCGCTGCATGTCGAGATCCTCTACAACGAGTACAACGCCGTCGGCGCCTTCGCCGTCGCCTCATTGCTTGCCGGCCTGGCGCTCGTCACGCTGGTCTTGAAAACACTTCTCGAGATGCGCTACGGCGCCGAGATCGCCGCATCGCGCGGGCATTAGAAGGTTCTGTCGATGGAAGTTCGCGTTGCCAACGTGCGCAAGGAGTTTGACCGGTTTCCGGCCCTCCACGACGTGTCGCTCGACATCAAGTCGGGCGAGCTGATCGCGTTGCTGGGGCCGTCCGGCTCCGGCAAGACGACGCTGCTCAGGTTGATCGCCGGACTGGAGCGGCCGACGCGGGGAAACATCTTTTTCGGCGACGAGGACGCCTCGCACAAGTCGATCCAGGATCGCAATGTCGGCTTTGTCTTCCAGCACTATGCGCTGTTCCGGCACATGACGGTGGCCGACAATATCGGCTTCGGCCTGAAGGTTAGGCACGGGCCGTCACGCCCGCCGGCGCAGGAGATCCGCCGCCGCGCCTCCGAGCTTCTCGACCTTGTCCAGCTTTCAGGGCTGGAGAAGCGCTATCCGGCGCAGCTTTCCGGCGGCCAGCGGCAGCGCGTGGCGCTGGCGCGCGCCATGGCCATCGAACCCAAGGTGCTGCTGCTCGACGAGCCGTTCGGCGCGCTTGACGCGCAGGTGCGCCGGGAACTGCGCCGCTGGCTGCGCGAAATCCATGACACCACCGGCCACACCACCGTCTTCGTCACCCACGACCAGGAAGAGGCGCTGGAGCTTGCCGACCGCGTCGTGGTGATGAGCCAGGGCCGCATCGAGCAGGTTGGCACTGCCGACGATATCTACGACACGCCGAACTCGCCCTTCGTCTACGGCTTCATCGGTGAATCGAGCTCGCTTCCCGTCAAGGTCGAGAATGGTGAGATCTGGCTCGCCGACCGTCCGATCGGGCTTGCCGCGCCCCACGAACCCTCGGGCGATGCGACGCTCTACTTCCGCCCGCACGATGTCGAACTGCCGGACGGCTGCAGCGGCTGCATCGCCGGCACGGTGACCGCCAGCCGCCGCGTCGCCGGCACGCGCCGGGTCGAACTCGAGATCGGTGGTGAGCGCCAGCGCGTCGAAATCGAACTGCCTGTCGATCACCCGGCGGCGCAGAAAAGCCGGGTCGCATTCCGCCCGCGGCGCTGGACGCTTTTCCCAGCGTCGTCGATTGCGATCCAGAATCGCACGTTTGCGCTTGCGAACTGCAAGAAACGCGTTTCGGAAAGGCCTGAGCGGCTAAAGCCCACTACACGCGCCGCCTGAATTGAGCCTTATCATTGCGTCGGCCTCAAGTTCGACGCTTCTTCGTATCTGGAGCCGGGGCCAGCATCGTGAAAGCACGCCCAATCTCGTGATCGCCTTCAGCCACGATAGTTGCCGAGATCAGTACGTGTTCTTTCTGCAGCAAGACTGAATGGGTCATTGTCCCAGCGGCCATCATTGTCGTCGAATAGCCCATGATGGACCAGCCTGAGGCAAGAAGGCGACTAAGCTTGTCGTCCGGTTGCTGTTCTCCAGCCATACGGTTTCTCCCGCGAGACCGAGAAGTTTGGAGGTGTGCAGACGCTGGCACTCCCTCGTTCTCGGTCCGGGGCCAATCCCACGTTACAATCGGGTCACCATTATGTTGATAAAACCGACCGCAAGGGCATCGGGGATGGAGAAGCCATCGGGAAGCTTCTCCTGTTCCCCTATTGAGGCTTGTAGATCTGGTCGAATATTCCACCATCGCCGAAATGATAAGGCTGTGCCTTCTTCCAGCCGCCGAAAAGCGGATCGTCGATGGAGATCAGCTTGATATCAGGTGTCTTGGACAGATCTGCCGGCGCCACCAGTTCAGGCTTGGCCGGACGATAGTGGTTCTTGGCGATGATCGTCTGCGCTTCCTTGGAATAGAGCCAGCCCAGATAGGCTTCGGCGACCTTGCGCGTGCCCTTGGCGTCGACATTGGCGTCGACGATCGCCACCGGCGGCTCGGCCAGGATCGATGTCGGCGGGTAGACGATTTCGAAATTGTCGGCGCCGAATTCGTCGAGCGCCAGATAGGCATCGTTTTCCCAGCCGATCAGCACATCGCCGATGCCCTTTTGCGCGAAGGTCACGGTCGAGCCGCGCGCGCCGGTGTCGAGCACCGGGGCATTGGCGTAGAGC
>NZ_RZRQ01000449.1:0-3749 GCF_003997785.1 Mesorhizobium sp. M7D.F.Ca.US.004.01.2.1
GAAATGACACTCTGGAAGACGTCGGCGGTGTCGATCTGGTGTTCGATGTCATTGGCGGTGACATTTAGAAACGGTCCGCAGCGCTGATCCGGGCCGGAGGCATGCTGGTGACCGTCGTCGGGCCTACCGACGTGCGGCCAGCGGATGGCCTGGCGTTTGACTTCGTCGTCGAGGCTGATCGAGGCCAGCTTTGGGAGATCGTTCAACGGGTCCGGGACGGTCGGCTGCGGACGAATATCGGCAAGGTCTCGAGCCTTGACGATGCCATCGCCACCTTCAACTTAACCGAGCGGCGTGCGGGAAAGACGGTTATCCGCATTCGGCCCTGAGCCTACCGAGCACGGCGATGGGGGTCTGCCGATCTAAACCGCAGAGCCCAAGGCGGCAACGAGAGTGGGATGCAGCGTGAGCTGGACACCCTCGTTTGCCTTGACCAAGGCCGCCAAATACTGGCGCTTATACCCCGAGTCGAAGATGTATTTTGGAGCGCCGTTGTCCAAAACGCCGACGCTGCCATTCCAGAGCATGACGTCGAGCAGCTTCTCCACGTTGTCCGGCGTCTTCATCTGCTTTGCCGCTATGTACCGGAACTTTGCCGCCGTCAGTCCATCGCGATGCTGTAGAATTTCAAAGAGTAGGTCCGATCCGTTCGGGACTAGATCGGCGATCTCGCGGTCCAAATCTTCCAACACCTGCCATCCTAGCTCCCTCAATGCGACGACGTAATCCTCTTCCTCCATCTTGTTGCGCCCAAAAGTCAGGGCGCGACGACGTGCTGTCTCGAAAAGACGGATAAGATAGCGGGGTCTCATAAGGCAGCCGTCGATCAGGAAATCGAGAACAGGGCGCCCGTTTACCGTCGCCACCGAAGCACGATCCCACAGCGAACTCCAAGACTCGCCAGTGGCGGAGACACTCGCCTGGAGGCGCTGTTCGAATAGGGCCTTCATCAAGCTGCGATCGGACCATTCAATGCTTTGGACAGCCAACTTTCCGTAGTCCGCCATCCCGCGTATTAGGAACTCGTATACGTCGCTCCGAATAAAAATGGCCCACCTAAATTCAAGCGACTTCCGACGGAACTTCCGCGCGATCTCTTGCATTGACTCCGTCAGCCCGACCACTATCAGGGCATCGTCGTCGGTGAAGCCCCCGGGCGTCCAAAAGCGGTCGAGATTGTCGAAGAGGAATAGAACGAAACCCTTGAGGCGAAGATACTCAAGAACGGTCTCTCGGAGTTCTCGGACGTCCTGCCCATAGATGGCCTCTAGCACCTTGGATGAATCCAGTTGGTGAAGTTCAACGTCAACGATGGCGCTGCTGCGGAACCGGTCGACAACGTTTTGTGCCAGTCGTTTCAGTCGTTCAGAGAAGTCCCCGGTTCCTGTGTCGACACGCGCCTCAAATAGCGCCTTGAGCTTGTTGTAGCCCTGGAGAAGACGCATGTCGCGCAACGCCCTCGTTTCGTCCTTCTCCAATAGCTTGTAGGTTATTTCGAGCCACAGTACGTATTCCCAAAAAGCCGCGATAACTTCCTTCCGGGTACCGAAGCTGAGCTTATCCAAGATAAACTCTTTCATCTTGATGAGCTGGTAACCGTCTGGAATTAAGTCGATGACGATGTTTGCCTTATTTGACCTTGTGCGATCTCTTACTTGCAGGAAAACCGCTGTCTTGCCGCTTCCTTTCCTGCCGACCAGCACGTTGGCTTCGCCGAGTAGAGTTCGCTGATAGCCGTCGGTCTCTAGGAAATGGTCTGCAAGGGAGGTTGCTTCATTCTCGGCTACAGGATCGCCACAACTCAATCGTTCAAGCAGGTTTTCGTGATCTTGCTTAATCGAGACGAACTCGTTGGCAACGTCTGCCACGCGCAACCTGAAAGCGCCTATGATCTCATCGAGGTCCGCTAGTTTCCACCACCGGTCGGCTTGGTCCTGTAGGTCCAGAGGAAGGCTGGACTTCTGGTGAGCTATTAACAATGCCGGAATGTTGCGACCGCGGGCAATGCCGTAAATGAACGCCGCTCTTTGGTTGTTGCGAGCAGCCTGCTCGCTGTCACCTTCCATCCAGAAAGCGATGATGCCGAACGAAGAAGCCACCTGTTCATAGGCTTCGCTGGCGTTCAGTCGGCTGATCTCGCTAGAATTGAAGTTGCGGAATTTGATCCGCGCAATCTTCTTGACGGCGCTGGTCGTCCGTAGGGTGGATTCAGTGGGGGTCGGAAGTTGAAGGATGAAAACCGGCTGATCCTTATTTTTCGCCAGTTCAGCCCAGCGGGTCGTTTCATCGCGTTTTGACAGGGTGCGAACAAGAACGTGATCATAGTCGTAGCCGTCATGGCCCAGGGTATCTAGCAAGCCGATGGCTTTGACCGGTTGGAAGTCCATGTGGGTTGAGCGGATCAATCGTGTGGGCTTTTGCAATCCGATCGCAAATCCCAGTTCGTAGGTCACGTTGTGATTGACGAGAGAGATGTCGGCAATGAAAGCGTCGGCGCCTTCTATCCAGCTTTCCACCGACCGCGCAACTGGTGAGCCCGACGTGTCAAGTGTCGACCATGGCGTTATTGATCGATCGGAAGTTGAAGCCGATTTGCAGGCTGCGACAATCATATCACCATGGAACTGATTGCCGGAGGCGTATGCGACAAAAACCGACGTCACTTGCAGCTTACCCCCGAATCCAGCAACGGAGCCTATCGACAATAGACCGAACGCTCAACTCAGTTTCCGATTATGTTGCGACTATCGTTGTGCAGTTCAGCCACCACCATGTTTGGAGCAGAAGTAACGTTTGCCGCTGGCATACCGTTCGAGTGTACCGGCATCCTCCCCCTTTGGGTAAAATCACGACGATGTCACTTCAAACCGGAATGTCGGCTCTTGCGTGTTAGATAACCTCTGCCGCTTCCTGTTAGCCGAAATTGCAATCAGGCCCGCTAACAATCGTGGTTGCGCCTTTAGGGTCATCGTGGTTGAGACCGCAGGCGGATTAGGACTCGTTATTGGCTTTGCGATCGGCTCATCGCTGCTGACAATCGGTGACCTATATAAACGGGCATGTCCACTCGCCGAAAAATCAACGCAACAGCGAAGCTGATTGGAGAGTGGCCTTTAACCCCGGCTGCAACGCTTGGATCGTCCGTCAGAGCGAGGGGTATATTTCTCGAAATACGCGCCCGCCTTCCAACGGAGTTCAGGAAACTGCTCCATATCGAGTCCCGCGTGCTCACCCTGCGCGTGTCTGAGGGCGCCGAGAATGATGTGCAGGTGGCAATGGGGATCGTATCCAAAGCACTGCGGAAGATCGAAGAGCTGCCCGTAATTCCCCGTGAAATCGAGGACATTCTGACGATCTCGACGGCCGAACGGCACCGCTGGCTGAAAGATGGTCGCTTGCAGAGCGCCGGGACGAAAACGGTGAAACTCCGCGGGCGGGCAAGGAACATCACCTTTCACGTGTTCGACCCGCAACACGTGGAGGATGTGCTTGACAGCGACCTGGTTACGGTCTGGCGCGAAAAAGACGCAGCGACAGCTGCAGAGAATAGGCGGCGTGGCGCAGGGAAGGCGGCTATGAAACGTGCTCAAAGAAGCGGGCGTGGAACTGCAGCTTCAGCTGGCCATGGCCCCGATGAGAACTCGCACTCCAGTTTGCGCGGCTGGGAAGATTTTGAGAAGGACGGACTCCTGCGCTGATAGGCCTGGCCCACAAGCAGTTTAGGACGCTTGCCTGCGCCGTGCGAGATG
>NZ_RZRQ01000044.1:0-26783 GCF_003997785.1 Mesorhizobium sp. M7D.F.Ca.US.004.01.2.1
TCGGCGTCAAGCTGATTCAGGTTCGCATCAAAACCATGGATGAAACCGGGCTGCGCGCGGAGATCCGCAAGTCGAAGGCCTGGTGTGTCCAACACAAAAGCCAGCTCATCATCAATGATTATTGGCGCCTGGCAATCGAGGAAGGCTGCGATTTCGTGCATCTGGGCCAGGAGGATTTGCAAACGGCCGACCTCTCGAGGATACGGGCAGCGGGCGTCAGGCTCGGATTGAGCACGCATGATCATGTCGAGCTGGAAACGGCCATGTTTGCCGAGCCCGACTATGTCGCGCTCGGTCCGATCTATCCCACCACTTTGAAGAAAATGAAGTGGGCACCGCAAGGGCTAGAGCGGATCAGCGAGTGGAAGCGGCGGGTGGCGCCGATCCCATTGGTCGCCATCGGCGGCCTCAACCCCGACCGCCTCGACGGCGTCTTTGAGGCCGGCGCCAACAGCGCCGCAGTGGTCACGGACATCACGTTGAGCTTCGACCCCGAAGCGCGCACGCGAGAATGGATCGAAAAGACGGACCGATGGCGATGAGACGAGAACCGCATGTGCTTGTCGTTGGCGGATCAGATTCCAGCGGGGGTGCTGGAATAGCACGCGACATCGAGACGATCTCTGCCGTTGGCGTGCGCACCTGTCTCGCCGTCACAGCGCTAACGGTGCAAACGCACGACGCCGTGATCGAAATCCATCATTCGCCACCCAGCATGGTGGCCAATCAGATGTGTGCCGCGCTACAGGCCAACGACGTAGCCACAATCAAGATCGGCATGCTGGCGACTGCCAAGATCATTGTTGCCGTTGCCGCAGTGCTGCGCAAATTTCCGCAAGTGCCGGCAGTACTCGACCCTGTGCTGGCCTCCACCTCAGGCCGCGCACTTCTGGAAGCAGGCGCTATCGCTGCCATGAAGCGCGATTTGATGCCGCTTTGCTGCATTGTCACGCCCAACCTTCCTGAACTGGCGCTCCTTACTGGTTCCGAACCGGCTTCGGATGAGGACGGTGCGCTCCAACAAGGACAAAGACTGCAGGCCGTCGGCCCTCAGGCCCTGCTGATCAAGGGTGGGCACGCGTCGGGTCCCCGATCGGCCGATATTCTGTTACGCTCCGATCATGAACCCATCCACTTCGACACGCCGCGCCTTGCTATATCGATGCGCGGAACAGGTTGCATGCTGGCCAGCGCGATTGCGGCGCATCTGGCGAAGGCGAAGTCGCTCGAAGATAGCGTGCGCGAAGGCAAGCTGTTTGTGTTCGAGAAGCTTCAGAAATGCCGGCTGAATAATCACAACGTTCTGCGTCCAGCCAAGCAGACCCATTTTCCAGAATTTTTCCAGTAGCGAGACTGGAGGGCTACTGCTTCTCTATGCCATCCTTACAACGCGTTGAGTTCCACTGTGCCGTCCAGAATTATCTGTCGTTGTCCAGAATTAAGCCGGGCTTAGAACTGAAACGAACCCGCCGAAAGGTACGAGCGGCCCTCACTCGATAAGGGTTACCAAACCTATTCCTGTGGGCTACCAATCCGCGTGGTGGGTGGCCTTAGGTTACCAATCAGTGTGGCGTCCGGAATTATCTGCCTCTCTCCGGAATTAAGCCGAGATTAGAAGATCGGTGCGGTATTGCGCCCGGTCAAACCGTGTCGATTTGCGGCGTAGCCGACGTGTCTCACGCTTGGCGGCGTCGCACGCTGGTCCCGATTGTCGCCCGAATATCTGCCTACCGGCGACAGTGAATGCGCCAAGCTAGACCTTCGTCGATAGGGCGGCTCCGGTTTACCAATCCTGTCGTCCTAGGTTGACCAATCCGTTGTCGACCGTGAGCGGGTTTACCAATAAGGGCGGCTATATTCTGCGCAAACCCAATCACCTGATGCCAATCCAGAATTAATCGTCATTAAGGGCATTGGTAAACTCAGTCTGAAACCCCACCCTTAGCCAGAAAACTCTCCTGTTTTCAATCGCATAGCCCGCCCGCCAGCAACCGATAATTCGGGACCGGTAAACCCGTGAAAGGCCCAATAATTCCGGACGTCACACCAGTCTGCCCTTTTATGCGACTTTTCGAGCACAGACCGGGAACATCTGACCGTTTCCATTCATCGCCCAAGGCCGGTTTAGCGCTGGAAAAGCCAAAGTGCGGGAGTAAGAATGGCCGCAACGGGGCCGGAAGCCGTCGGTCAGCTTTCGGGGAGTGATCCCGGTAAGTTCGCAACTCATTCGCTTCTTTTCTGCAGTCCCCGCCATTACGAGTTGGCGGTGTCGGTCGCCGAGGGGATCAACGCCATTACTGCGGCTAGTTCGGCCCTCCGGACGAGGAATGGCATGCGCGTCGTCCCATAGTGCTTGGCAAGATGGAAGCGGTGCATGCCTCCTACGATGTGAACTTGGCCTTGGTACTCGCCGAGCAAAGGCGGTGTGACACCGCGGCCATGCAGCCATCGGTAGGCGATCCCACAGCTCTTGCTCTTGTAACGTTGATGCCAAGGACCCTTGTCCCTGCTGGCGGCGTAGGTAAGCCTGCCGCCAACGTCAGTGACATCAGCGTCGATAAGAATGAAATCCGTCGAAGCGTGGTCGCTGGGATCATCGCCGTCGAACGCGAGATAGAAGTTTGCAGGATCGCAGTCCCATATCGCAGTCAGTGCAACCGGAATGTTCTTTCTTCCTTTGCACCAGATGTCGACCTTGCGTTTCTCCTGAGCGCGGGCGACCTCGAAGGCTTCGTCTAGTTTTCCTTCCGCGACATCCATGGCTGTGATGACGTTCAAGCCAAGGGCCGTCAGACGGTTGATCTCGTCCACGTTCGCCATGCCTTCTCCTCTGGCAGCAGATTATTATCCACCGTTGGAAGATGCGGCGGCAATCCAAGCCTGAGGCACGAGGGCCTGTCCACGCCATTCCTCAATCAACTTGACTCCGGGAAGCTTGCCCCAGACGTCCTCATCTGCATGATCCAGCACGATGATCTGGAGGCGACCTTTCGCGGCCATGACCTCAGCGCCTAGGAGCGCAAAGACCTTCCTGACGGCGACCACGTCCTGATCCCTCCACGCGATGAGGTCGGGGCCCTCGTCGCCCGCCGCCCGCTTAGGAAAATAGACTTGGCTAGGTTGGTCGAAGATCAGCTGACCAGGGACTGGGTGATGAGGTTCGGCCAGGAAGTAGTGCTGCAGCGCAAGCATTAGTGCGACGTGATACGCGAGCCAATTGGCGCCGCTGCCAATCTCCCACAGGTAGTCCTCACGCGTTCCCCTAGTCACCTTGACGGTCAGGTCTTCAATCAACAGCCTAATCGGGGCCTCGGGCCACTCCGCGTCAAGCTGCGGAATCAGCCGATTGGCATGATGGGAGACTTGGTGCAACGCGTTGAATAGCTTGCGCTGGATGTCGGCCTCGGAGATCGTCTTTTGCAGCGTTGCAATATCGGCCTGCAGCGAGGTGAGTTCCTGCCGCAAATCCGACGACTGGTCGGCGCGGTCGTAGACGTGCAACGCCTGCTCCAATCGACCGAGGAAGCGCTCAAGCCTATCGAAGCGATTGGCCTCGTCTCGGGCGACGTCAGAGTCCCGTTCCAGCACCGCTATCTCGCTACGGACATCGTTCAACTCAGATAGGACCGCTTCAGCGGCGCCGCGCTGGCGCAGGATTTCCTTGTCAAGCGTGTTAGACATCGCAGGGTGGGTCCGCAGTCGGATCTCCAGACCGCCGAGGTTGTCGCAAAGGGCCAAGACCTTCTCGCGGCCGCCGTCCCCGAGTGCGACCAACGGATCGGCGAACTCGTCGGCCAAGTCCCTCAGCCACGTGGAAAGGTCCAAGCGGTCACGTTGGATGCGCATGGCGTCGCCGTACGCCTCGCTGCTCTCCACCAGACGGCGCAGTTCGTTCAGGCGCTGACGATGCTCGGTAAGTCGCGCGGCGATTTCAGTTTCCGACGCACGAAGGGTTTCCAGACGCGTCAGCACCACATCGATGCCGGCCAGGCTTGGTCGAGCAAGACTTGAGTTGCTGTTCGACACGCGCCGAAGCAGGTCAACAACGTCACTCCAGTCCTTCGGCACTTCAGTGGAGGAATCGACTAGGCCAAGTTCGACTGCCTGACGCAGCCACGCCTCCGCCTCCGCCCGCCAAGCGCCAGTTGCCGACACGATCGCGCGTAGCTCAGCCTCCTTCCGGCGGAGGTTGCGCTGGAGCCGATCGATCTCAAACCGCGCCTGGAGAATCTTTGCCGTGACCGCGCCCAGAACGTACGGGAAGATGGTCTTTAGCTTCTCCCGGTGTTCCGTCGTATCGGCCTTGAAAAACATCACGTCGGGATTGGCGATCACGTTCTGAGGTTGGAACGTGAAGGCCATGAGGTCGCGGAAGCTTGGCCTTTGCTTGAATCCATTCTCTGTACCTGGTTCGAAGTCGAGGTCAGTCAGTCCTGCCAGGCGGTTCATCGCGCGCTTGACCGTGTCGACATTGGTGGTCTTGTCGGTGATCGTCTCCGGAATTTCGACCTGTGCGCCCTCCAGCAGCACCATGTCGCCTGTGCTCTGTTGGTCCCCCGGTTCGCGTCGCGCCAAGAGCTTTTCGCCCTCCAGCGTCTCGATCAGAATGCCGAACCAGCTGCAGTTCTCGCGGATTACGCCCACCGGAATCGCGCATTTCTCCGAGCCCAGACAGTAATCAACAATAGGGATAACGGCGGACTTCCCGGTCTTCGACGCGCCGCTGATGACGTTGACGACACCGGGCTCGAACTTGACGACCCGCGGCGCTGCACCATTGCGGGGCCAAAGGATCAGTTTTCGAAGCTGGAAATACATCTAGAACTCCACCCGTAACAGGTTGGCCACCTGCGCGGTCCCCAGGTTCGAAAACCAGAAACCCAATTTCTCCGAGGCAGGTCCGAGGTGCTTGACGCGCTCTGGAAGGACGAGCCTCCTCGGTTTCGGTTCTGGTACGTTTGCTCTTAAAGTAGCATCCTTGTAATCCACGGACAGCAGCCGCCCGCTCACACCGACAGCGGCCGATTGCAATGTCAGAGTACGCAGCAGCAGCGCTCGCTCGTGGACGGCGAGGAGTTGTTCCCGTTCCTTCCCGAGCTTGGCCGCGAAGAGCGCCAGTCCAGAGGGTCGGTTTGTCGAAGTCACGATTTCGAGCGTTGCGCGATGCAGGACGATTGGCAGCACGAGAAACGCCAAGGCGAACGGCGCTGGACGTTCGTCCTCAGCCTGGAAACCTTGGCCAAATTGCCACAATGCGAAAGCCCCAAGTCCTGGATTCTGGACAAGGGCGAGGTCGCTGAGCGGTAGGTGCGATCGGCCAGCCTCAATCAAGTCGCTGGCTCCAAAAGAGTCTGGTAGTCGGGATGCCAGCCGAGGCGCAGGCCGTGGGCAAGGGCGTTGAATGATCCGTGGACGAAATGACCGGGGACGACTCGACCATCGAGTGGAGGCTGCAACTGCGCGCAGCGCCTGTAAACTATTCTACCACGAACCGTTGCGGGGTGTCCGGCCTGTATGTCGTGCACCTCTGCACTGACGTGCTCATAGCGACCGACAAGATCATCGTCCCAGTCACTTAGGTTCTTCTCAAAGATTAGCCCGCTTTCGCCCCAGATCGAGATGTCGGCGAGCGTCCTAAGGTAATCGCTAACAGCCCGGACGCACGCTTCGTCTCCCACCTCGATCAGCTCGAGTTGGCGGACGAAGGCGGGACGGTCGGCGATCAATTGTTCGATGGCCTCGACAGGCGGTTGCTTGGTGAAAGACGACAGCAGCCCTGGAAGGTTGTTCTTCTGAACAAATGCTCTTTGCTCGGCCTGAAACGCGTCCACGTCCAAGATGGCGGGCTTGCCAGCTCTAATCAGCCTGTCCGCCGCCTCCTTCGCAGCGCCGATCGCGCGTTCGCACACTAGGTCGATGATGAGCGGAGAGACCGTCGGCTTGAAGATCGCGCGTATCGGATCGACGGGATCTGCATCGACGCTGATAACGGCGAGATTCTTGACCAAGGCGGCGCAATGAGCCGCATCAGCGTTCAGGAAAGCTTGGACGTCGGCGTCGCATGCCGGTGCAGCTTTCAGCTTGCTGTGGGCTTTGGCGAGGTTAGCGACCAGCGCCTCCACGTCGGCATCTGTTTTCGCGTCGTTCAGCGCGATCGCGAAGGCACCCGCCTTCACCGGTGTGACATATAGCCGGAAATGGCTGGTCGCCGGGTCGATCTCTCCCGCCGCCATGAAGCTGAGCCAGTTGGCCAGAGACTTCCACAGGTCCGCAGCCCAGTCGGATATCGGATTTTGCTTCAGTGCGCTCTTGCTTTGCTCAAGAACGACTTCGCCGCCGACCAGGTGAACCGCCACATCGTCTAAATGTTCAAGAGAGACCAAGGCGCCGCTAGGCGCGTTGAGCAGGTGAAAGCAAAGGCGTACAGGTTGAAGCGCATAGCCGAGGTATTGGCCAGCGGCGCTGTGTTTTCCCGTTTGCGTCTTCGCGTTCATTGCCCATCCCGTTCTCCCGAGTCGCACCGGAAGAAGCCAGTAACGATATTGGTATAGTTCGCCGTTGTTTACAATTGGCGCCCCGGCGATAGGACGGCTAGGCGCGATACAATTGCTGTTTAGGGCCAGCTCTCGAAGTCCAGATTCGGCAGGACAATGAATTTGCAGGACGTCCATTATGGGCACATCGGGGCCGTCTATGGCTCGGGCGATATGTCCGCTTTTGGACGAACGCGAAGTTTGCCGGAACGTCTGACTTTGGGCGCATACTTGCCGTCAAATTCGGCGTCCTTCACTGGTTCGTTCACGTATTCCGGAGAAAATTACTGTGCGAGTTGATGGATCCTCGTTCCCGGTACGACAGCCTCAGCTATTTCACATAGATGCTTATGGTGCGTCAGGTAGATGACCTGACCTGTGTTTGCCATCGCTCCGAACAGCCTGAAAACCTCCTCCGAGCGAATATGGTCGAACGTCTCCATGATGTCGTCGGCGACGAATGGGACCGAGGGCCGAAATTGCGCGAACTCGTAATAACCGGCGAGTCTTAGGGCAAGGTACAGCTGAAATCGTGCACCCTTTGAAAGCGCTTCGGTGACCTTGGATTGCCCGTCACCCTGCACAGCAATGAGAACCTCACCACCTCTTACAGGCTGGGTTGTCAGCCCCGAATACTGGCCACGCGTCATTAGCTTGAACGCGTCTGATGCGCGCGCCATCATGCCGGAGCGATGGCTCTCACGGTAGATCCGCAAAGCATTGCCAGCCGACATGATGCCAAGCTTCAGCTCTATGTAGCGAACGGCCTTCTCCTCGATTTCCAGCAGGGTTGTGCGCCGTTCAGCATCCAGGCGTGCAACCGCACTATCACCGCCGATGGCGTCCAGCTTGTCGGCCGCGCGCGTCTGCCGGATCAGCTGTTGCTGGATGGTTTCATCGAACAGGCGAAGCCGCTGCTCACCCTCAGCCTTCTCGACCGCGAGGCCGTCGAAATCGATCGCGTCCAGGATCGAGCGGGCCTGCTCGAATCCGTCGACCGCGAGCTCCGCCACTATCCGTTCCTCAAGTTCGGCGACGGTGGTGCGCAAGCCATCGCGCTCACGCAACAGCTCATCGCGTTCGACTACCTCGGGCAGAGTGGCGACACCAAAGACGCCCAGCACCTCGTTCTTGCGGCGTTCGTGTGCCAAAATCTCAGTGTCGAGGATGTCGCGCGCCTCCTTGAGGCGCTTCAGGTCGTTGCCGAGGCTTGCCTTCGTTTCACGTGTCCGCTCGGCACGCTCTAGGCGCTCGGCAAGGCGGATGGCCAACTGCTCCGGGTCGGTATCCTTCGTCGGCTCGTCGGCTTCAACCGCAACGGCGATGACCTCGACCAGAAAATTGGCCCTGTCGGCCTCCATCTTGTCGATACGCAGCTGCAGGTCGTCCCGTTCCTGCAGGCTTCTTGAAAGTTCGGCCAATTGATCGAGCACAGTGCCGACGCCGGATGCGGAGAGCCCGCTTTCGAGCCAAGTTCCCTTGAGTGCTTCGGTAATGCCGGCCAGCCATTCCTCCTCGCGACGCTCCGCCACACCTACTGCAACCCGTCGTGCCGCTAGATCCTCTTCTTTGGAGCTCACCATTCTGAGCGCCTCGGCATACTCGGCGTCCACCTTGCGCTGCCGATCCAGAAACGGCTCCGCGATGGCCATGATTGCTTCGAGGGTGTCGTTGGACTCTGATACAATGCCGACGCTTCCCAGCACTGCTCTCATTTCCAAGCGTATCTGCTCGCCGGCGTCAGCGGCTCGCTCGGCCTTCAAGCGAGCAAGTTCGATCTGCTCCCAGGCAGCGAGCGCATCGCTGCGCGCCTCGATCTGATCCTCGATCCTTTCGATCAGGCGCTCAGACGAAGGTTCCACGGCGTCTCCGAGCAGGTCCCTGGCGGCCGCGCGGATTTCCAACAATTGGGTATCCACATCCTTGCCGAGCTGTGTGCGTTGGATGCCGTTGCGTGACAGGTTGGCCGCGGCCTCGGCCAGCTCGCGCGTAGTTGCCCGGATCTCAGCCAGATCCGCCGCGCCGGCCAGCCGGCCTGCGCTGGCAATGTCATCGCGCGCCAATGCCACGGCGAAGTCGTCAGCGGTGTCACCGGTCAGCGCTGCGCGGTGCGTTGCCCACGCATCATCGCGAACTCGGCGGATGGCGGTAGCCGCTTCATCGTCGACAATGTCGCCCGAGGCACGAAGGGCATCCAATCGTGCGGCGAGCATGGCATGGTTGCCCTCGTATTCAGCAAGGCGTTCGGCAAGTACGGCGGTGTTCCTTGCCAGTTCTGACGCTACCGTCTTCCAGGCGGCAATCTGCCCGGCGCTCGGAACCGCGACGTTGGCGAGAGCGAGGGCATCTCCGTTCCATGGACGCAAGCGCGCGAGCGCCGCCTTCCATCGGATTGTTCCCGCATCTTCCGCCTCGCGAGCCGTCCTAATCTCTGCCTGGTGTCCGCTTGCTCGCGCTTTCGACAAAGCCGAGCCCAGCCTTGCCCTGGCAGGTTCGGGCACCGCCCTTTCCTCGCCGACCCGCTGCCTTGCCACCTGCAGCGCATCGAGTGCCGCCGCGGCTTCGTCGCGAGCGGCACGCATCCCGGTAGCAATCCCGGACCTCTGCTCGACCATGGCGCGAACGACGCCAACGGTGACGGCAGGCAGAAGCAGCGCGCCAGGATCCGCCTCGGAAGATCGGCCCAAGGCGGCAAGGCAGCTCGCCACGCTGTTGTTGAGGATTTGCAGCTCCATCCTGCGAGTGGGCAAGTCAAAGCCAGCCGCGGTATGGCGCACCTTGCTCTCCGCCAGCCCGCGAATGCGTTCGGAAATCGACAGGATCGGTTCGTCCTCGTCGACCGCAGTGACTTTTTCCGCCAGGCGCTCGGTCTCGTCGATGTTTGCGGACAGCCGCGTTCTGAGGCTGGCATCGTCATCGATCAGTTCGGTGACACTTCCCGTCGATGTCCGGGCTGGGGAGGCGATGTCCGGCAGCTGATCCAGCCGGGCAATCTTGCGCCGGATATCCGCCAGCATCGGCGCAGCACGCACGTAACGAGCAAAGGTATCCAGCCTGGCCACCAGCACCGCCCGATCGCTGATGGTTCGGCCGTACTGCTGCGCTGCATCGAGACGTTCGGCCTCCAGGCCCTCGTAGGTTGATGCAAGGGTGTCGATCGCATCCCTGCGCGACTTTACGTCAACAAGGCGCTTCTTCAACAGCGCCAGTTCGGTTCCATGCGCCTGCTTCCGATACAGAGCGTCTGCTTCGGCCTCGAGGGCGTTCAACGTATCACTTGCGTTCCCAAGACCGGCGCTGGCCGTGAACAGAAGCTTGCCGAGGTCGCCCCGCGACTCCAGGATAGATTTTCCGCCGGCTTCCAACGTCTCGTCATCGAGTGAGAACATCGTCGTGTAGGCGTCGCGCGACAGACCGGCGAGATGCGCCGTGATCGCCACCTCGCTTACCGGTTGGCCCGTCGCATTCAATAGCGAATTACTGCGCTGTTTCGTACGCGTGAACGTGTGTTCGGAGCCGGCCAGTTCCAGCACCCCGCCGATGCGCATGGCACTGTACTCGTGCAGGAAGTTGTAGCGGCTCCGTTCCTCGATGCCGAACAGCAAGTCTAGATAGGCCGAAAGCGCAGTCGATTTGCCGGCCTCATTCAGGCCAAACACGATATGCAGATCAGGTCCGGATTCCGGTTTGGGTCCGAAGTCGATCGAACGATCGGTGAACTTTCCATAACGAATGAGGTCAAGGCGCCGCAACCTCATGACGATCCACCGGCCTTAAGGCGGGCAGTCACCAAGTCCGCGCCCTTGGAAAGCACCTGATCGAGGAACTGTTCCAGCCCGGCTTCGTCCGTCCCAGCAAAATCCCGCCCGTCGGCCGGAAGGTCGGCGACCATCTTTTGGACGAACGCCCTCGCCTCAGCGCGGAAGGCCTCCGAGGTGGCATCGGCACGCATTGATTGCTCGAGTTCGAAAATCGGATCAGCAATATCCTCGGCGGTCTCCGTCCGAGGCGGCGCGAGGTCAAGCTCGAGCTTCTCCACCCACGTATGGCCTAGCTGTTCCGCAGCCTGTTCGGCTTCGGCAAGAAGGAGGTCCCTGTCGCGGATCAGCGCCCACATCAGTGGTGACGTTCCTGTCAGGCCAATGCGAGCCACAGCATGACGCGATCGGACGGTTGCCCGCATCTCTTCGAGTGCGAAGCGAACACGCGCGACGGCCTCGGGCCACTCCACCGCTCCGGTAAGGTCGACGCTCACCCGTTCGAACTGCGCAACGCTGGTCAGCCGTTCCTCGATCTCCACCGAACGGTCGTGGCGCACCGTCACCAGGGTGACTGATTTCTCACCGGCCTCGTTGATATCCCTCCCCTGCGGTATTCCCGGCATCACCACGGCACTGGCGCCAGGATGGACTTGGCGAGCATGGATGTGGCCGAGGGCCCAATAGTCGAAACCGTGGGCGTGCAAGTCAGCGATGCTGCAGGGCGCGTAAACGTCGTGACCTGGCGATCCAGCCAGACTGGTATGCATGATGCCTATGTTGACGGCCCCTTCACGAGCCGCCGGATATTTGGTTAACAGGCTGTCCGGCGCCTTAGGGTTCGCAAAGCTCAAACCATGGAATACGACGTCCAGACCGCCGGCTGTCTGCAATACCGACTGAGCACGACCACCAAAGATGGTAACGGTGTCGGGAAATACCAGCTGTTTGGAAATCCGCGACAGGGCGTCATGATTACCGCGGATCTTGAAAACCATGATGCCGGCCTGGTGCAGGCGTGTCATCTGCGCGCCCAAGAACCGCGCTGTCTTCATTGAAGTCTGGTCGCCATCGTATAGGTCGCCAGCAATGACCAACGCGGCCACACGTTCCTCAAGGCAGAGATCCACTATCGAAACGAATGCCTGGCGGCTGGCGTCGCCCACCAGCCCGGCAAGATCGGGATTTCGCATCGCCAGCGAACGAAGCGGCGAGTCGAGATGAATATCGGCCGTGTGTACGAATCGAAATGCCATTCGGCCTCCGCCAGCAAAAGAGGTGTTCCGAGCTTCGACAGAAATTGCAACGAGGGCGCTGCAGCGCCCCGTTACACTTCAGCTAATTTCTCGCTCGCGGATTCGCCGGCCACCAACAAGCCGTCTTGGGACCGTAACACTCCTTTGGCAACCAAATCGGCGACCCCAGCTGAAATCAGCTGCCTTAATTGTGCGCTTGTGGCTTTGAAGCCCAGCATCCTGGCAACGCCTGTGGCGATTTCTTCCTCTGTCGCACCGAGGTTGGATTTCACGACTTCCATAGCGCCTTGGGCGACCTCGTCCTGCGCAATCATTTCGGGCTTGCGCAATCCAGCGGACACGACCCCACTGCGATCCCTGAGACGAACAGGAACACCTGGCTTGAAGCAGAAGTTGCCTCGACGGGCTACTGAACCACCTCTCTGTGCTATGCTTACCCCCCGCTCGATTGCATCCTGAATCCTGCCACCGGCCCGCTGCAGACCCCAGGCGTCCCGAATACGCGAAACTATTTCGTCGACATGGATTGGCGTTTCTGTAGCCACGACCTGCTCGACCAGTCCGGCCATGATTCCGCTGGGCGTCTCGTGGAGTTCGAACGATCCCGGTCGCTTTAGTTCGGCCTCTTCGTAGGCTCGATTGGGTGTCTCGGATCCGTTTGTGCTTTCGAGACCGATTTCCGTCACGTTGCCTCGGTCGACCGTAACAACCTGCACGGCTACAGCTCGATTTCTCTGGACCCCCAATTCGGCCCGCTCATCGAGTTCTTTTCTGGCGGCCTCAATCGCTAGTATGGTTCGCTCCAGCTGCTCACGAGGCCGTTGGAACCAGTCAGCGCTCCAGATGCGATGGATGATCCAACCATGGTCTTCCAGAACCGACTGCCGAAGCCGGTCTCGATCTCTGGCCGAGCGAGATGAGTGATATTCTGCGCCATCGCATTCGATGCCAAGAATATAGCGGCCTGGCCTCTCTGGATCCGCAACTGCGAGGTCGATGAAGAAGCCGGCAATGCCCACTTGAGCATGAACCTGATAACCCATTTCGATCAGCGCGTTGGCTACCTGTTCTACAAAGATTGAATCCATTTCGCGAACCGTGACTTGGGCAAGCGAAATTCGCCCTGTTCTCGCGTAGTGCAAGAAGAGCTTGAAGGCGAAGATGCCTTTCCCTTTGCCACGCTCCAGGTCGATGTCCTCGTCTGTGATGGACGCGAATACTTCGCAGCTGCGCTTGGCGCGGCTTATGAGGACGTTGAGCCGACGCTCGCCGCCTTCCGCGCCAAGAGGGCCGAAACGCATGGCCATGTATCCCTGGGCATTCTTGGCATACCCCACCGAGATCATGATCACGTCGCGCTCATCGCCTTGAACATTTTCGAGGTTCTTGACGAAGAATGGCTCGCTTGGATGAGCGTGAAAGAATTCCTCGGTGTCGGGATTTAGTCGCCGCAGCGCTTCGAGTTCATCCTGGATCGCGCGGCGTTGGCTAACCGAAAATGTTGCAACGCCTAGAGTCTCTTGCGGGTTCACCTTCGCATGACGGATGATCGCCTCCGCTACTGCTCTCGCCTCTACCGGATTGGTTCCTGTGCCGCCGGAATCGAAGACCCCCTCCGGCACATGATGAAACCGCAACCCCATACCTGCCTCTTGGGTATAAGGGCTTGGCACGATGAAAAGCCGGTTCTCGTAGAACTGGCTGTTCGATACTGCGATTAGAGATTGGTGACGGCTACGGTAGTGCCAGCGCAGCATACGCTGCGGCAAGCCGCGGGCCGTGAACAGGCCGAGGATGCTTTCAATGTCGGCGACCTGCGCGCCCTCACCCTCGTCATCTTCAGACTGCGAGCCTGTCATCTTCGCGAAGAATGTCGTGGGTGGCAGTTGGCGTTCGTCGCCAACGACGACCACCTGACTGGCCCTGGCGACCGAGCCAAGTGCGTCCACGGGCTGGATCTGAGACGCCTCGTCCATCACGAGCAGATCGAAGGACATCCGGCCGGGCGACAGGAATTGCGCCACCGAAAGCGGGCTCATCATGAACACTGGCTTCAGCGCCTGGATGGCAGGGCCTGCCTTCTGCATCAATTGCCGGATGGGCATGTGGCCTCGTCTGCGCGCCATCTCAGAACGAAGCAGTCCGACAGGTCCAGCTCCGCCGTCTCTTGAAGGAATTTTCCGGTGATGAGCCGTTACAACTTCGATGGCGCCGGCCTTGATGCGCTGGCGGTCCAGATCTGCGAAGTCACGTACAGCCCTGGAATGCAGTTCCCCGTCGAACCTTGCCAGCTCCGGCTCATCGGTCGCCATCGCCAGAAACATTCGTTCGTAGTAGGCCATATCAAAAACTGATCGAGCCGATCCTGTTGTAATCTGGCCGTTGGCTAGGCCGTCTATCAACTGTCCCAGTCCAGCCTTTCGGGCCGTTTCGGATCGCTCTTCATAGGCAACCCATTTCGAGAGCTGCTCCTGATGATCGAGCCAACCCTGCAGCCGAGAAACGACCTCGCCTATCGCGACGTCCGGAAAATCGACTACTCCAAACAAGGAGGGAGCATCGGCTTTCAAATCCCCTGTAAGCGCCTTCAATTCCCGCGCTGCCGCTTGGGCCGCTTCACGTGCTGAACGTGCCGAGTTTGCGATCTCGATTCTTTCAGGCAACCGCGCAGCCAGATGTCGGATCGAGCCATTTTCTTTCAGCCAAAGCTCGGCTTGCGTGAGAGCGGCCCAATCGGATCCTCGACCGTGCCACGACGAGCCGAATACGAACTTGCCAAGGCTCTCTCCCGCATCGATCCCTTGAGCAAGTGCTTGTAGTCTGCCTAGTCGGCGCAGTAGCTCCACCCGCTCAGTGATTAGATCCGGAACGTCAGTCAGAACCTGTCGTGACGCATCATCGGCTTGAGCTACAGTGCTCGCCTTCGCTTCCATCAGTTGCAGCGAGGCCCGCTCGGCGGAAGCCACGTCGCCTAGCATGGATGACGCGAGGTGCCCGAGATCGTTCCAGAAACCTTCGATAATTGGCCGACCGATTTCGATAACCTTGCGAACGCGCGCTGCACGCGCACCGGCCTCGGAGCGTTCCGCCATCCGGCCGGCGATAATCCGAGGTTCGGGGCCTAGCCCTCGTAGAGTCCGCATCCACTCCACTAGCGCGAGCAGTGGCGCGGAAGCCGATCGCTCCCCACGCCAATCTGCCCCGAAGGCGGAACGGCCAAAAGCGTCGCCTTCGCGGACTCTTGCTGCGGCAGCCTGACCCTTCATCAAAAGGTCGAGGAGACCAACTATCTGCGTCGCAGGCGCGCTAGGGTCGACCACAATAGTCCGCGCAAGTGCTGTGGCGCGACGGTAGTCGCCGTTCAATGCTTTCAATATTCCCGTGTGTGTGGCGAGCGCCTGCCGCGCCGCGGCCACCTCGGTGCTCCACGCCGCGTCAACAACCTTGCCCTGAAGGTCGGCTCTGGCAGCCTCAAGCGTCGCTACGCTGTCGGCAAGGTCGCCTGCCTGCTCAAGTCCGGAGTCCCAAACGGTGGCTGCGAAGGCCTCCGGACTTGCGTCAGGTGCTGCCGCTACTCGCTCGCCGGTCACGGCCAGCCTGAGCAAGCCTGCCAACGTGTCTGGCAATATCGCCGATCCGAGTTCCTGATTCAGGCGCTCAGCTTCTTCCCTCAAGCGTGGGAGCAGAATGGTGAGCTGTCGCGCACGATGGAAACCATCTTTCGGAAATTCCGAGGGAAGCTTTGCAAGCTCTGTCTCGAGACCTTCAATTGGCGTGTCGATAGCCGTTGCCGCCAACTGCTCCGAAAGTTCCTCGGACTTGCGGGCGAAATCCGTTCCTGACCAGAGAAGCGATGAAATGTCTTTCGGACGCTCATCCCATACCGGCGAGACGAGCGCCTCGGCAGGAAGTCCAGGCGCGGACGCGAGAAGCTCAGCGCGATCTTCTATCTCGCCGCTGTCGCTGAGAATTTTCGGAGGCTCGGCCTTGATCCGCTCAGCGATACCGACCAGTTTGGCGTGCAGTGCCTTGGCTTGGTCCAGCAACGCCGCGATGCGTGGGACGAGCCTCTCAATGGTCGTTGGAAGAACGACATCCAGGCCAACTCCCCGCCACGGGTGGTGGATCGGCAAGCCGATCTCGTTGATCCGCTGAGAGACCTCATCGAGCAATTTGCGACGTTGCGAAACGCCGTCAGTTGTCCAGCTTGTGGCATCCGTAAGTTCGATGTCCACTGGTTTCTGACCGACCTGCCTTAGTCGGGTTAGCTGGCCGAGAACCTGATAAGGAGTGAGTTCGGACGCTCCGAACGCAACGTGCATTCGTGCAGCATGTGCGTTGAGTTTATCGCGAGCCTCCAGCAAGCGATCAGTTAGGGAAGAAGGAAGCTGGCCCCTGGGCGATCCGAGTTGCCAGGTTCGCCGCAGCTCCTCTAGCATCATGCGCTTGTTCGCCTTGTTACTATGCAGCTCAAGGCAGGCGTCCCCCACCCCAGCAGTGTCAAGCCGTCGCTTGACGACCTCCAGCGCTGCCATCTTTTCGGCCACGAACAGCACGGTCTTTCCGTCGGCAACGGCCGACCCAATAATGTTTGCGATCGTCTGCGATTTTCCTGTCCCAGGCGGACCTTGGATAACGAGGTCGCGACCTTTTCTGACGTCATGGATCGCCAGTGTCTGAGAACTGTCACTGTCGACGATATGCAACATTTCGGCGGGCGCAATGTGCGGATCAATCGCTATGTCGTCCGACATAAGCGGCTCGCGTGTTTCGAAACCATCTGAAAGAAGCGAGCGGATCTTCGGTTGTTCGATAATCTTTGCGCCATCGGGCCAGAGATCCGGATCCAGATCACGGTACATCAAGAACTTCGCAAACGAGAAGAAGCCGAGCACCATATCGTCGCGAAGCACCTCCCAACCCTCTTTGGTCGAAATTGCTTCGGCAACGGCATCGAGATAGGCCGAGACGTCGAAGTCATCTCCCACCTCAAAACGCGGCAGAGCGAGCTTGTGAATGCGGTCGAGATAGAGTTCCAAGGAGAGGTTTGCGGTAAGATCTTCCGGCCGGGCTCGTAGGCGGAATTTTTCTCCAGCGGCCCCTCGCTCAAGCCGAACCGGCACCAAAATGAGGGGGGCCTGACGGATGTTCTCTTTGTTGTTCGGGTCAATCCACTTCAGCATTCCAAGGGCCAGAAAGAGGATATTGACGCCCTGCTCTTCCTCGAGTGTGCGGGCATCATGGTAGAGATCAAGGAGCCGCCGCTGCAGCCCAGTTGGGGTCATACGCGTCTGCAGCTTGGTGTCCGAGTGCCGCGCGGATATCCCTCTGTTATCGACTCCATCGTCCTCTGGTTGGGCGAGAGCGACGGGGGAATAGTCGATCTCTTCGTCTGGAGGGCTGCTTTCATCCTGGCCCGCTTTCGGCCTATCGGGCTTGCCGGCCAGGAAGGTAAAAGCCTTTCCTTCGGTCACCAGCAATCGATAAATTTCGGACGACTTCTCATCGACGATATCGATCGTCTTCGCGCTCTTGGAAAACCGCGGCACATTCAAAAGTCGATTGCGGGCGGAAAGATCGAGCAACTCCATCCTGGCGCGCTCGAGTTTCTCCTTTAGAGGGAGATCGCTTTGGAAGACTGACTGTTTTACGTCCAAGACTTACATCCCCTTTGAAAGGAGAACCAGCTAGAGCCCGCGTAGAGCGTTCGCGCAAGAAAAAACAGCCGTGTTCAATTAGAAACGACTGCGATCACTTCTGGACACCGTCCAATATTGCGACGTGTGATATGGGTCAGAGCCTGCATTCTTGGCCCCCTTTGCCTAGTCGCTATCCGACGAGGATTCTCGCTCCCTGCCCCCGTATTTAGCCGCCTCCACAATGTCTTTTTCTGACACAGAGAGTCCGTTGCGGACCCGAATGGCTCCCGCACTTGGAACGCGGTCCAATTCAGATCCAGTCTTTGCCTTATCCTTCTGGGGCTTAACCTCCGGCGGCGGGTCTTTCGAAAATGTCATGCGTAGGTCCTACTCGTCCAAATCTAAATGCATCCGCCTGTGAGCCTCAAGCCGCTTTCCTGGTCATACAAAGAAAACGCCGCGCCCAATCAATCCACCGTCTCTCGTGGTTCCGCATTCTGATTGGCGCTTTAACATTCATCACTATTAGCGCCTGGCATTTAGTATCCTCCCTCTACTGGTTTTTTTAGCCGATAAGTAATAGATCGGGATTTCACTGCAGAAGTCCGGAGCCATGAAGTGACTGACGAAATCCAAAATACGGCCACCGCGCTGATGGAGCTTACCGCCGATATCGTTGCGGCTTATGTGAGCAAGAATTCAGTGCCGGTCTCCTCATTGCCGGACCTTATTGCCAGCATCAATTCGTCATTAGCGCGTATCGGCCAGCCGTCCGAACCGGAAAAACCCGACCAAGTTCCCGCGGTCAACCCCAAGCGCTCAGTCACTCCAGACTACATCGTCTGCCTCGAAGACGGCAAAAAGTTCAAGTCCCTCAAGAGACACTTGAACACGCATTTTGGACTGACGCCCGACGCCTATCGCCAAAAATGGGGCCTCTCCAACGATTACCCCATGGTCGCGCCTAACTATTCAGCCAATCGCTCCAGATTGGCAAAATCGATTGGCCTCGGTCGCACAGCAGCCGCGCCCAAGAAAGCAGCAGCCAAGAAGTCAAAGACGCGCTAGCAAAACATTTGGCAGCTTCGCAAAGGATCGAAAATTGAATCGCGATCGCTATTCCCATCGCCGCAGCTCGCGGCCAAGACGCGGCCGGGTTTCAATTATGCGCAAGCGTTTCTTTTCACATAAATCATTAGCCGCGATCCTGGTGATCACGCTAGCAGTGGGCGCTTATGTCACCTCCTACTTTACAGGGTGGGGCAACCAGATCGCGGGACCCAATACAGCAAGCGCACTCGGGTCAAAACCGAAGCCTATCGTCGGCGTAGCGTCCATCGTTGACGGGGACACGATCGAGATCCACGGACAGCGTATTCGTTTCAATGGCATCGACGCACCTGAAAGCAGCCAAAACTGCAGCGACGCAAGCGGGCAAGAATACCCATGCGGCCGCAAATCCGCAGAAGCACTGGACATCTTCCTCAGTCAATCCCGACCCATCCAGTGCAACTTTGTTTCGTGGGATCGTTACAACCGCTTCGTTGGTGATTGTCAGCGGGCGGACGGTGCTAGCATTGCGTCTTGGATGGTCGAACAGGGTTATGCCCTGGATTGGCCTCGATACAGCCATGGTAGTTACGCGTCACAACAGGCAGATGCCCAAAGGGCCAAGATTGGCATCTGGGTTGGCACTTTCACAGCCCCTTGGGATTGGCGAGCAACACATGCAGCCAACAATAAACCCGGTAATGACACATCCTACGGCCTTACAGGCCGTCGCCAAATAGCTCAGAGCTATTCGTGTCAACCGCGTCGCTATTGTAAGCAAATCTCCTCATGCGATGAGGCGCGCTGGTATCTCAATAACTGTAGCTGGGGACCCAAATTGGACCGGGACGGCGACGGAATTCCGTGCGAAGGCATTTGCTGACCAAGCCAATTCCTTAGCGCGCTTTCAGCAAGCCGGACTGGCCACCAGCGTTTCGGTGCATTTGCGCGAGTGCCAATAGAGCCTGGCAAAAGGGCTGGCTGACGTTTGTCTTGGAAAATTCCACCAGCTCGTTGAGCCCGGATGGGCTAGAAAACCGCAAGGCTTCGTAGCGACAGACAGGGATCTGCCGATTATCTCTGAAGCGTTTGTCGGGTCCGCCATTCTTATTGGGATGAGCCCAGGTATAGCTCACGATCTCAGCATCAGATGGAACTTTGCCGGTCTCAATAAAATTGCTGGGGGCAAATTGCGTCCTGAGGTCTCCATACCCAACGGCACCGTACTGGTTTCCGTCCTTCACCAAAATCATGTCTGGCATGAAATAAAGGATTTGCCGGCCGACGTGTATCGACGGTGGTGTGACATTGCTGCGAACAACCGTCGGCAAGGAAGCTTGGAGCGTCGTCGACTTTTTATCGACCAACATCGTGGCTCCCGCATTGCGCTTCCAAGTCGTCAGATCCTCTATCTTGCCACCAGCCGCGACATGCCAACTCGCCGCGCAGCGTGTGAGCGTGTCAAAGGCGGCGACAAGTCGCCCGTAGGCCGCCTCCGCGTCCTGCTCCAAATCATAGTAGAGCACGCTCACCCGGCGGTAGCTGTCCAACCAGTTGCCAATAAGCATGCCCGGCAAAAAGGCAGCAATACCGATCAGCGCCACCCCACCTCCCAGCATTGCGCCTGCGATCAATCCGGCGATCCCAAACAGCACGGCCAGGATGAGCGACATTCGCGTCTGCGATTGCCTCGCATTGATTTCATCAAGCACATTGGCAAATGTCTCATCACGCATCTCGATCACATCGGCGGACTCGATTTCTCTCATCACGACGCCACCGCTGACATATTCCACGGGTGAGGATGTTGGATGGGGCTTTGGCCCAGATGGGAATTCAGACAGTTGCAGCGTCTGCTTGGCGCTGCGCTTTCCCAAAGTGCCTCGGTAGTAGAGACCGCCGACGCCTGCATGAATATAATGCCCTCGTGGGCCAGTCCCGATACGAAGACCTTGCACGCCAACGGACGCGCCAACCCCGCCAGACGAGAAGTTAAAGCGGAAAGGTCCCGCACTAATCGATTTTCGAACGTAAAACCCCATCCCCGCAATCCCCCCCAAGCCCTGTGAGCGAAACCCAAGGGCAGTTCGCCTCACAACTTTGGTACCGGAACCAGTCCAATATCTGTCTCTCGCGAACGTTGCCTGACCCTGATCTCAATTCGCCTCCTCGCCTTGACGTCGCCGGCCTGTGCGCCGTCGGTGAGCCGGTCGCCAGGCAATATCAACTGGCCGCCGGACATTGGCAGGATGGTGAAGCCTTTCAGTTCCGGCATATCGCGCAGGATGCCTGTGACGGAGATCGCTCGCGCTAATCCAAGCCCGGCATTGTCGGCAGGATGGAGTGTGCCAATGTCCATCTTGCGCGCCAGTACGGGCTGAAGGCCTCTGTCCATATTCGATGAGTCACCGGACATCGCCTGCTCGTCCGTGTGGCCAATCACCTCAATGACGTCCACACCATAGGAAGTTGCAATTCCAGCAATGGTCTTCGACATCTGCCGCAACTTCGTTTTGAAGCCACCGGAAAGCTCCGCACTTCCAGTATCGAAATTATAGCCATCGAGCTCGCTAAGACTGATGATCGGTGGCCAATCGTGTGGCTTGTCAGCAGAGGCCTCGTTCCTTGCCTTCTTCAGTGCGTCAGCAAGATCCTTGGACGTCTTGCCCGTGCCAACGTAGCCGAGCTCGCGCAGAACCTTCATCTTCTCGATCATGGCTTTGGCCTGATCAACGTCGACGTCGTTGTCAGAGAGGACTTTGGCGGCCGGCGCGCTTTTCACCGCTTCCTCAAGGGTCAGTCCCACTTTTTTGATTGCCTCTGCGGCCTCTTTGGCCCGGACCAATTCACGCCATTCTTGATCTGGTACATTGCGTCGACTTGCAGGCTTGACCATGGCATTCAGCTGAGCCAGCAACCGCTTGTTTTCCTCGTCAAGCTTGCGAGCGTTCTCATTGAGGGACTGCGCAATCTTCTGCGCTGCCGCAGCCTCTTTCTTTGTCTTGGCGATGAGCGCGCCTGCAGCAAGCAAAAGGCAGAAAACGAGAAGCAGCATCGTCTCAGCCATCGTCAGGCCGAGTATCAGGCCGCGGCCATAGCCCTTGCGCTCAAACGTAATGGCTGTTCCGCTAACCTCACTCACCTGCCCCACCAACTTGCTCTCTTTGGCGGTTCACCCTTCTCCACCTCCGCCGGACTGCTTAACGATCGGAAGGTGTCGCCCTCCGTGTCATCCGAAACCTTGATTGGCGTCTCCACAGGGGAGGCAACAGTGGAAGGTGCCGCCACTCGCTCGACATCGTTCGCTATCGCATTGCTCAGAGGCTGGGGAGTGCGCACGGCCGGGAGGCTATGTTGTGTAAGGGTTGCGACGAGGCCGCGTGTTTCATTGCTGTGTTTCTGCATCACAGCCATGAACTCCTCAGTCAAACGCTGCTGCGCTTGGACAGTTTCTGCGGTCTTTTCTGCGGCCGCTGCCGCTCTCTCCACTCCAGTCGCCACCTTGATCACTGCGTCGGCAAGACCGGTCATCCGCGTTTGCTGCTCTTGCGAGGCTGTTTCGGTTTTTATCGCATATTGTGCGACAGCATTACCCAGGAGCTTGACCATCGGCGCCAGATCGTTCTTCAGCACCTCATCAGGAACAACCACCTTTTCCAGCTTGGCAGCCATATTGTCGGCTTGATTACCGAGCTTTCCAACAGAGTTGGACATCGAGCTGTTGGCTTTATCCAGCAAATCCGCTGCAGCTCCAACGCGGTTCGCTATCGAAGCAAACTGGGTTTCGACTTGCCCGAAATTGTGCTGCAACGCGTCACTGAGCTTGGCAGACGCCTCTTGGACAGGCTTGATCGATTCCATGGCAATATTGTCCAGGGCAGATCGAATGTGCTCCCCATTGCGTGCCGCTTGCTCGGCAATCTCTGCAAAGCCCTCTTCGAGCATTTGATGGCTGACACGACGAAAGTCGGCGAACTCCCTGGTTACGCTTTCCATCTCGGCTCTTACACGCCGTGTCATGTCGGCAAGTTCGTGCCTCGCCGTTCGCTCAATGTCCGCGGGATCGCGCCGCATCTGATTGTAGAAAACCCTCAGAGCAATACCGGTGATCGTCGACGTGATCGCGATGCCAAAATTTTGGACGATCGTGTCGGTTGAGCCTTCCGTTCCAAACTGAAACAGCGAGACCCCAAGGCTCGTCAGGGTGAACAGGAAGCCCATATAGTAGAGGTTATCGCCGGTCTGCTCGTCGTGCAGTTGTAGCTTTCCAGCAAAGATCGAAACCCCGAGATAGAAAAACATCAGGCAGGCCGGTGCTACCGCCGCGACGATCGGATTTACGCCTGAGAGTTTTGCAATGGCGATGAATACACACCCGCCGAGTGTCAATGCCGCGAAAACCACGACCGGCAGACGTGGATGATCCAGCAAAGGTTTGTCGTGCGCTCTCGCCATCAGTTTAACCCATCCAAGCCAACCAGCTTTTCGAACTCGCCGTGATGGTTCTGGACCCAATGTGTCCAGAACTCCGCGTGATCCAGGGTCTGAAATGGCTTCTTTGCCCGATCGATATAAAGAATTGTGATGCCCACCCCATCCAGCGACGTCCCATATGTGCGGTCGGCGGCGCTGTTGAGGTATTTTTGGTAATCCAGTCCCGATCGGTACTGCGAGTAAATCGTCGTATGCTCGATCATGTCAGAGGCGACCACCAATCGCTTGGGACTGCCCTGTTTGGCCAAGCTGCTATCGAAGAGCGACAGCTTGATTTTCTGAATTCCAGCCATGATCGGAGATTGGCTCGCGGAAGCCGCATTCGGGATTTCATCGGGAAGTTTGTTCAAAGGATCGCCGAAGGCGTTTTCCCACTTCTTTTGACGCCGCGCAGGATTGTTGGTCCAACTATCGACGGTCGACCCATCACCGGGATTGCATCCATCGAACATCACCGTCAGCTCACCAGGCGCCGAGCTCAGGGTATAAATCCTCACATACCCACCCGGCTCGACCTGCCCAATGGTCTTTCGGAACTCGTTCTTGAGATCAGCCATCGTCGTTGCCGAAATTGGATCAGTGGCGTCGATGAGGACGGCGGTCAGGCTGGAGGGTCCGTCCAATGGGCAATTCGTGTTGGCGTCGATATGGCCATTGCCAGACCTGGTCCACATCCAGCCGAAGCCGGCCAACATCGCAACGGATAGCACACCAAGGGCAATGGCCGCGGCAATGGTACCCGCATTGCCTTTCTTGCGTCTGCGGGTTCGCCTAGACATTCACGCTGTCCGGGTGAAGCTTATCAAGATCTCGGTACTGCTCAATTCCCCGTTCGCATTCCTGACCAATCAGACGAACCTGCTCGTTGAGTTCCTCCTGCGCCTGGCGAATTGATGCGCCAACATCTCCCTCATTCCACTCCCGCTCGCCGGTGACGTATGGCTTGATGCGATCAAGTTTGTAGGGCGTTCCGAAATGCTTGGGCGCCGGCTCGGTCCTCGCCTGGATGTTGGCTTCCCGATACATCGACAAAAGCTGATTGCAGGCTCGCTCCAATTGGTCTTGATGCTGCGCAAAAAGAGCCAGAAGCCTCGATCGATGATCGACAATCGCGCGGTGCTCGCGCCGGCGACTACCAAGCTGCTTGACGATTTCCTCCACTTTTTCGTTGTGGTCGTCGCGGACATCCTGCAGCTCTTCGATCAGTTCCTTCTTTCGATCGATGTAGTCATCGCGCCGTCGAACGAGCCGATTTTCAACGCCAGTGTAGCCTGGGTAAGGGTCGAGCACGAACCAGCCGTCGATAAAAGCGAAAAGCGAAAACATCAGGCCGATCGCAAACAGCAACCAGGACTTGATGTCCGTGAGACCCGCTGGATTGGCGAGCATATTACGGATGACCTCAGCGCCGGCGCCGTCAGCGAGCGAGCCGCTGACCTCACGGTAGTGCGCTAGCGCCAAGTTTATCGAAATCGCCAAGCCGATATAGAAAAGGATTGAAATGATCCCAACGAATTTTACGAAAAACGACCGATGGGTGACGAGACGAGCGCAGAAAACCGCCAGGAGCAAAGCCGCCCCGATGTTGATGAAAGAGAATGCCGCAGCCTCAAGGATGCCACCAAAAAATCCCTGCTCATTGCCCTTGGCCAGGAAGTTGCCGTTCATCGCTGTCTCGACCAGAAACAGAAATAGCAGAAGCGATAGCCGGAAAATGTGAGCGGCACCGTGCTGCACACGCGCGGCACGAACGAGACCGTGCTTCTCCTTAAACCATGCATGCTCTTTTTCGGCGTCGTTCAGGGCCCTTCTCAGGCCGTGAAGTTCATCGAGGCCCACGGCGACCGAGGCTTTGAAGTCCGAAACGCTAGCGGCATTCGTCTGACGGATTAGACCGAATTGTTCCTCGAAATCGAGGCCGGCAAGACGACCTCCAAGGAGTTGCAGGTTGTCCTCAAGAGTGTGATGCGCAGCCTTCTTCTCATCCTCAACGCGTTCCACGATGGCATGTTCGACATCGTCGAGATTCTTTGCCGTTTTCGGGGGTTGGTTCACCTCGCCGCGCTGCTTTCCGCGGTTAATGACATCCAGGTCGCCGTCGATCTTGGCAGGGTCCAGGCTGTTGAATAGCTGAGTGCTCGCCCGAAAATCGTGGTTGGATTCTCGCAGTGAGTCACGCAACTTATTTAGTTTTTCGAATTTAGAGCCCACGCACTCACAACCCCAACTTTACGCCCCCCGGCAGAGTGGTTTCTATGCATAGTAGAGCTAAAGGGCAACCGCACATTCACTTCTATCCACTTGCTAGTGCGGATCAGGCTCAATTGAGTTCCAACAAATGATCATGGCTGCTGATCAACTGGTTGATCGGCCGCGACTAGTCATGTCATGAGCCGTGCTGCGATGCTCTAAGGACAGAGTGCTACGAGCGGGTTCGCGACTGGGAAATTATCCACAGTCGTATACGTGTACTGGATCTCACCGCCCAGGCGAACGAAGGCAGATAGTTCCTCCGCACGACAGACATAGTTTTTGGTCATTTCATCGATCTTCTGGACATAGACCGGCCGCGAGACGCCAGCAGCCAACAATTTGGCGTCTACTTCCGCATCGGTCTGAGCCCAGGTGGCGTTGAAAACGATCCTTGGCCCGATTGCGATGATGCTCCGAACGGAGATGTTCGAACTGATCAGCATGGGCAATGCTGGAGCCATTTCGGTTTGCATTTTTTTTGCGTAGGCGCAGACGTCGGTCTTGGTGTACTTCGAGAGGCATTCATTTGCCGTCGCCACCCTTGGCCATGTCAGCAGGATCGCCAACGGGACGTGCATCAATCGCAATCCATCCAAAGTATTCTCCTCGCCCGATCTTGGCCTGCACAGAGGAGCATCTATCCTATTTGTGTTCACAGTGCCACGAGCAGCTTGTGCCCGACCGGCAATAGTGCTCTGTCTGAAATACTTTGGGAGGGCAATAAAATGAAAACAACATTTCTCGCGGCTATGGCCGCTGCAATAATCGCTTGCGCGACCGGCGCGTTTGCACACAGTGGCGGCACTGATGCCAACGGTTGCCATACCAACCATAAGACCGGCGCGTATCACTGTCACTGAAGGTCACGCCTTTCTGAGGGACACAAACATGCTGAAGAACATCATGTCAGCTCCGCTGGGCCTCCTCTTCATGCTGGGCGGGCCGATCACCTACGTGATGAATGTCGTCGACACATGGCAGGGCCATGCATCAGTGGTCGTAAAAATCCTGATTAACTTGAGCCTGGATGCGATGTTGGCGTTCATTTGGCCGATCACTTGGGCAATCTGGCTTTTCAAATATATGGCGGGCGCCGAAACTCCACTAACAACCGTGCTGGGCGTTTGAGGATCAAGTTTGCTGAAAATAATGCTTTTCGACGCCGGCCGGAACGGTCCGGTTGGTCTGCATCTGTGTAGCTATTGCCTCGCTGCTGGCGGTAGCGCCATGGCCGTACGGCTATTACCAATTCCTCCGCGTGGTGGTCTTTTTCGCCGGGATCTACTGCGGAGCCATGGTGTGGCGATCAGGCCCTGAAAATCGCACCCTGGCTTGGGCGCTGTTTGGAGCGGCAGCGATCTTCAACCCGTTCATGCCGGTTCATTTGCCGCGCGAGCTGTGGGCAATCTTCAACGTCGCAGCGGCTACTCTGTTCGGCTTTGTCGCATACCGGCACCGGAATTAAGCCGATAATCTGAGATGGCCAAGAGTGGACCTGAGACGCCGAAGGTCAAGGCGCGCCCGAGGGTCACCGTGTCACAGCCGTTGGCGCTTTATGCGGGAGATCTCCTCGAGCGGACGAAGGAGTACTTCGAGGCTTTCAACCATCTAGGCTCGGAGTCGGAAAAGGCGCATCTTTTTGCCCGTTATTTTCTATTTTCGCATGCCCTAGATGTGGAGCTTCAACAGGTTGTCCTCGATCAGGGCGAGGCGACTGATAGGCGTTTTTGACTTTAGGCTGCCATGTGGACGATGCCAATTGTATCTGTGCAGCCAGACAGGCAGTTCGGCGGCACGATG
>NZ_RZRQ01000450.1:0-3748 GCF_003997785.1 Mesorhizobium sp. M7D.F.Ca.US.004.01.2.1
GATACAGGATGATCTGGCCGGGCGCGGGATAGCTGGTGTGGTTTTCGTAGTCCACGCCGAAGCTGAAATCGCCGAGTGGCATCCATAACCCTTCACCGCTCCAGCGCACATGAATGGCGCGGCTCTCAAATGGCATTCGTTCGACGAAAGCCGCGCATGTCCGCGGAGCCAGCTGCGTCTCAAGCCGGCCGTGGAAGGTAAAGGCGCCGGCCTTCAGCGTTATCTTGGTCATATCTTGGTTTCTCTGTTGTTCGAGAGGGTGGGGGCTTAGCGGTGCAGGACCTTGCCAAGAAACTGCCGTGTACGGGCTTCCAGGGCATTGTCGAATATCTGCGAAGGGGGGCCGGCTTCGACAATGCAGCCGCCGTCCAGGAAGAGCACTTTCGAGGAGACTTCACGCACGAACCCCATTTCGTGCGAAACCGTCAGCATTGTCATACCCTCGGATGCCAGCAGGCGTATCGTGTCGAGCACCTCATGCACCAACTCCGGATCGAGTGCTGACGTCACCTCGTCAAGCAGCAGGATTTCCGGCTTAAGGGCGAGGGCACGCGCGATTGCGACGCGCTGCTGCTGACCGCCTGACATCTGGTCCGGATAGGAGCCCAGCTTGTCGCCCAGCCCAACCTTCTTCAGCAATTCCACCGCCTCGGCTTCGACCTCCCTGCGGTCGCGCTTGCGGATTTTCACAGGCGCAACGGTGACGTTCTGCAACGCCGTCATGTTTTGGAAGAGATTGAATTGCTGGAATACGATAGTCAGAACGTTGCGGACCGCCTTCACATCGGCCCGGTTGTGATAGTCGACCGGCTTGCCGTGCAGCAGGACCTCTCCGCCTACCGGCGGCAGCAGGCCGGACAGGACGCGCAGGATGGTACTTTTGCCCGAGCCGGAAGGCCCAATCAGACTGACGATGGCGCCCTTGTTGACGGTGAACGACACGTCATTGAGGACTTTGTTGCCTGCGTATTCCGCCGACAGAGCTCTGGTCTCAAGATGGTGCAAGGCGCTTCTCCAGCCACTTGCCGGCAAGCGCCAGCGGATAGGACAAGATGAAATAGAGGATGAGCACCACGCCGAACGCCAGCACCGGGGATATGCCGCGATCGATGAAGGACTTTCCAACAAAGGTCAGTTCCATCACGCCAATTTGCGAAGCCAGTGCCGAGTCCTTGATGAACATCACAAAGAACACGAACAGCGTCGGGATGATAACGCGCCAAGCCTGCGGAATGACCACCAGGCGGAGCGTGTCCAGAAGCGTGAAGTTCATGGTCGCGGCAGCATCCCATTGCGCCTGCGGTATAGTCCCGTAACCACCGCGCACGATCTCGGTGATGAAGGCGGTAGCGATCATGCACAGTGCGATCAACGCCACGGTGAAGGTCGGCAGTTCGAACTTGGCAATCGAAAAACTGAAGAAGACCAGAAACAGCACCACCAGCGGCGGGATACGCCGGAACATCTCGGTGAATCCAATTGCCAGAATTCGCAACGGCAAAAGGGCCAATGATTTCGTCATCCGGACAGTGGCCAGCGCGAAACCGAAGACGGCGCCGATCAGGCAGCTGGCCGCCGACAAGCTGAAGGTGGCCAGAAACGCCTTGCCGAAGAAGAGCATATTGGTCGATGTGAAAAGCGTCGGGACCTGGGGAAGTATGCCGTCCATCACAGCACCGACATTCGCACACGAAGCAGGTGGCGGCCGGCCAGCACCAGCAGTGCCGTAGCCAGCGTGGTTACTCCCAGGTAGATCAGGCCTGTCATCGTGAAAATCTCGATCGAACGGAAGGTCTGGGCGTTGATGTTGACCGCGCGCCCCGTCAATTCCTCCAAGCCGAAGATGGCGCCCATCGAGGTGCTCATAACGACCAAGATGTACTGATTGGACAGCGGTGGAAAAAGCACCCGGGCAATGTGCGGCACGATCACGTGGTGAACGGTCTGCAGCCGTGACATGCCAAGCACTTCAGCAGCTTCCAGTTCGCTACGCCGAGTGGACAAGAAGCCGGCGCGCAGGATCTCGGTCAGATAAGCACCGGTATTCAGCATAATGCCTATCAAGACTGCCTGGAATGGTGTCAGCAACAAGCCAAAGTCAGCAAGACCATAAAAGATGAAGAATATCTGCACCAAGAGCGGCGTGTTGGTGAGAAAGATGCAATAGGCCGAAACCGCCCCTGAAACTACGCGGCCGCCGAATATCTTGCCAAAGGCACCGGCGAGACCGATCAGCAAGCCTCCCGAGAAGGCCAGAAGCGCGAGCCAGAAACTGACCAGAGCGCCCTCGAGGAGATAGGGCAAAAACCCTATCACCTGCCCGAACTGTAGAGAGTAGTTCACGATTCCTCCCCCCGAAGAGGCCGGCGCGCTTGGCGCCGGCCTGGGTATGGTATCAGAAGTAGGGAGTGGCCTTTACGTCGAAGACCATGGGACCCTTGAACCACTTGACCCAGGTCTCGTTGACCCAGCCATCGTTGTGGAGTTGGAAGAGCGCGACGTTGAGCCAGTCCTTCAGCGAGGTGTTGCCTCTCGCGACACCGATCGAGCAATAGTCAACCTCGATAGGGGTATCGAGCACCTTCCAGTTGGCTTTGAATTGAACACGCAAATCGTTGAAGAAGTCGAGAACGTCGATGAGCGCGTCGCCGCGGCCCTGCGCAAGGCTGCGGACCACATCGGCATTGCTGTCGAGCAGAAGAAGCTTTGCCTTGGGCAGATTCTTCTGGATGAACTCGACCGGCGTGGTGCCGCGCACTTGGACCAACGTGACGTTCTCGTTGTTCAGATCCTTCCAATCCTTGAATGGCTTGCCTTCCAGGGTCAAAACCGCCAGCGACTCCGTATGAAGCGGCACGGAGAAGTCGATCACCTTGGCGCGATCGGCCGTCCGGGTAAGGGCGCCGAGGGTGAAGTCGATCTTGCCGCTGCTGACGAAAGGAATGCGATCTGGCCCGAGTATGTTGACCTTTTCGAGCTTCACGCCCAGCATTTCGGCAAGCTTTTCTGCAACGTCCACGTCGAAACCGACGACTTCGTTGCTGGCGTCGAAGCTGCCAAGCGGTGCGAGGTCGGTCTCAATGCCGACCCGCACGACGCCGGACGACAAAATCTCCTCCAGTGGTCGCGCCTGCGCCATTTGGGACAAGAGAGTACCTGCAACAAAGCCCGCGGCCAGGGCCGCTGCTTTCAGTTTTCCCAGCATTTTTTGATCCCCATTTTTTGAGTTCGAAACGCATGCACGTCCAACGACCAAGCAATTTGGCGCGAGCACGTCGAGGTCGTTTTTCAGCCTTGTGCCACGCACCAATACGGTAGCATTCTTTCCAAAAGTGTCTACCAAAAAAATATCAATCGTCTAAAGATTGTATACGATCATGCCTTCGCATATGGTCCCTGCTCGAGCGCTTGGTGTGCCTCCGGCGCAGTCAACAGGAGTTTTTGATGAGCTTTCGACCAGGAAACAGGGATCGATCTCGGGTGCTGGAAATGCTCGGTGGCATCCATGCCTCGACGGTCTGCCCGTTGACGACGGTGTTCGCCCTGGATGAACGATCGATCAGCAGTCATCTCGCGCATGTCTTGGCAATTCCCGGAATACGCGGTCTGCTGGTCAACGGTCATGCGGGCGAGAACGCTCAGCTGACACGCGAAGACAAGCGCACCGTTGTGGTCATTGCACGTGAGCTCTTGGGCCAGCACCGGTTCCTGACGGCGGGCGTCTACAGCGAGGACACCGCGACCGCGG
>NZ_RZRQ01000451.1:0-3711 GCF_003997785.1 Mesorhizobium sp. M7D.F.Ca.US.004.01.2.1
GCCTTGGACAGGGCACTCCTCGAAGCCATCGATCCGATGGGCGACAAGGCGATAAACGTCAGTTCGGACTGTGGGGCAAACGACCTCGAAAGCGCTGATCTCTTCCTTGTTCAGCGAAAAACCTTCCTGGAGGCCCCGCCAACGCTTCAGGCGGCCTATCTCGAGGCGATGGAGGCCAAGACGATTCGCGTGTTCGATCCTATCCGCTTCGAAGACATCAAGGCCCGCGTGGATTCGGATCAGGCGCTGGCCTTGAAGGTCGCAGAAGAGGTGTCGTCCGGAACGCGTGAGGGATATGGAGGCATCCTGCTGTCGAGTTCGTCCGACCGGATCTGCACCGTCGTTGACGGCAACGCAGCCGTGCACGAGGCGACCATCAGCAAGATAGCTGATTTCGCAGGCATGTCGGGAAGCACCGTCTCGTACCCGTCGATCGACAAGGCGTATGAGGACGTGCGGCACGAACAATGCCGCGTACTTTATGCATCGGCCGCCGACCTGAAGGCGACCTCGGAAGCGCTCGCGCGCGACGGCGTACAGTTTGCCTTCGCCCCGGTATGGCTCGGTAATAACGATGCTGACGCTGCCGCGGCCAAGCTGGATGCAGCAAAGCAGGAAGCTACCAAAGCCGCGGAGGCGAAGCGCGTGGCAGCCGACGAGGAAAAGAAGATCGCGGCCCAGCGCGAGGCTGACGAAAGAAACTCGAGGGCAGCCCGCCAGGCTGATCTGCGCCAGAAGAACGGGCCGGCCGCGACCACACTTCTGAACCTCTTTTCGGATGGCCTAAAGCGGACCGTCCTAGGCCCGGCGGATAAGGCCAGCCCGTCTTCCGGGATCGATATCGAGACCCTGTTCCCTGACTTTGCAAAGTGGACTGCCGGCCTTTCACACGACAACTGGAAGCCCACGGACGTGGCCTCTGAGATCCAGGACTATGGCACCATCAACTGGAAGGGCCGGAACCTTGACGGCATCGTCGTGAAGGCAACTGTCAAGATGGCGAGCGCAGAACGCGGGCAGTACAAGGACGAGTGCTTCCTATTTGGCGCGGTAATGGACGGCGAATTCCAGATGGTTCGCGACCCTTACGAGTCCAGGTGCACCGACACCGACGCATCCGCCCATTGGGCTGTCGGACACGAGCTCAAAAGTCTTTGGGTTGCCAATTAGCTCGACATGCTTCCAGCATCTTGTCTGGCAGTGGTGGCGTCGTCTTGAGGTTCGTTGCCTTCCTCTTTTGAAGTTCTGGCCCAGAATGACCGACATAGGCTCGCCTAGAACGGCAGCTTATCGCAAATCCCAGCCGAAACCTGCCAGGCCGGTAGCGGCCACAAATCTGCCGGTCAGAAATGCGCCACTGGTGTGCCATTGGCCTCCACCAACGCATACCGGTAGACTAGTTGTTTGGTTACGAAGACCGAGACTGGAGCAACGGGGACGGCATATGTCGGCGACTGCGTTTGCATTGACTGGATTCATCTCGTGGGCACTGGGACTGCTGATTGTGATGGAAGTGATCCGTATGTATCTGGTGATCTCTGGAAAGGTCGCAGCAAACGGCTTTACGCCAGATAACGCGGCTCTTTCCCCCTTTATGCAGAGGTTAGCCCGCGCCCACGCCAACTGCATAGAGGGGCTTCCAATTTTTGGAGGTCTGCTCGGAGTCGCGATCCTTATTTCAAAGACAGATGTCACGGATCCGCTGGCCTCTACACTGTTAGGCGCGCGAATAGTTCAGTCGATAATTCACCTCGTCTCCACGAGCCAGGTCGCAGTCAGTCTCAGGTTCACGGCGTTCGCAGTGCAAATGGTAATTGGTGCGTATTGGTCCTGGGCGCTGTTGAGGTGAAAATGCTGCCGTCCGAAGCCGGCGGCCCGTGGCGCATTGCGCGGGAGCCGAAGAATGGGCGTCCGACTCGGTAACTATGCCGTGTTCTCAGCCTGGGCTTTTTCGACTGTGGCCCGACTATCCGCACTTGCGCTTCGGACACCCGGTTGATCAACAAATTCGGAACAAAGCAGCACAGGCTGCGTTTTTTCAGAGACGAGGTCCATCCGTTCAACCGACCGCGTTTGAAGTGGGCAAGAGAGTGCTCTTTAGACGCCGAAATCCTGATGGTCTCTTCGAGCGATTGCGCATTTATATGTGGCCGCGCCGCTCCTTCTCGCGATCGTTTCAGTACGTTTCAAAGCGTATCCTCCGTCTGAACGCCACTCCAAACGCCGTCGCGGCGGGGGTGGCGGCTGGGGTTTTCGCGTCTTTCTTTCCACTAGGTTCCCATTTCGCCATTGCCGCCATCGTGTGCTGGCTGATTTCAGGAAACATGGTGGCGGCAGGGCTTGGAACATTTGTCTTTGGCAATCCGCTGACCCTCCCGTTTGTTGTGGGAGCGACTTGGGAGACCGGCAAGATCATGCTGCACGGCCACATGCAAAGTCACGAACGGCCAGCCCATCTGAGTGAGATGTTGCAGACCCTTTCCATTTCGCAATTGTGGGCACCAGTCTTAAAGCCCATGCTGTGCGGTGCGGTGCCACTCGGGCTGATTTTTGGCCTGTTGTTCTATGGCATCACCCGCTATGGCATGACAGCCTTCCGCGAACAGAGGCGCAAGCGACTGGCAAAAAAGGGTAGCCTGCTCCAGCAACAGGAGGACATCGTGTTGTCACCCCCTCTGCCCACTCGACATCGCCGTTCTGGAGGGTGAATTGCGGGTAGGGCAGCTGTAGAAATGGGTCCGCTGGTCGGCAATATCGCCGCTATAAGTGCTTCCCTACAATTGGCGGCCCGGATATCTGGAGCCTTCGTCATGATTCCTCGCCGCACTGTTATTGATGTACGCGCCACCCTGTCTGTTTGGCGCGATGTCAGGCCGATAGACGCTCATGAAGCTCTCTATACAGACAGCGCTATCTAAAGGCGGACGCTTCGCCGGAGGCAACTGGGCGGCGGCAACGCGTACCCAGTCAGTCGTCCGGTTTGCGAAACTGGGTTGGAAAGCGGTCTTCACGGGACTACCGGCTAATCGAGGAAGAGGCGAACGCTGGGACCTTCCTACCCATTTCGACCGCCGCTAGGCGCAGAGGATCTCCATCCGGGACTCTACCCGATAATTTTGTCGTTCGACGCTTGGTTAGAGAAGCGCAGATCAAAGAAGAGCAGGCTCACGAGCTCATCGCCTTATTGGGGTACTGAGCGTCGCTTATTCGAGAAGCCCGCTTATGACCAGAAACCGCTAATCGCACATCGGCCAGCTAGACGGCGTCAAACCGAAAGCTTGGCTCACCAACGTCCTTGTTCGCATTGCCGACGGCCGCCCGATCAACCGGGTCGGAGAACTGTAGCGCGACCCCGCACCCGTGGGCGACCATGCTATTTCGAAACTAGACGAACATCATGACGATGATCGCGCCGATGACGATCAAGACAAGGCCGCCGATCAGCATGGGCAACAGACTGTTATCCGGGTCTATACCAGACTCAAACTGCCTTGTTATCGACTTATCGCTCTTCTTTGGTTCAGCCATAGCTCGTCTCCATGCGAGGAAAATCGGCATGCGTCCGGTCGAGGTAACGCCTACGTAGGTGAATGTGGCGACTGTCTGCTCCGTCCTCAGATCGATCCGGCGACAAGATGGTGCGGCTCTTAATCCTTAGCGGCGCAACATTTTGTCTCCGATCGTAAAGAGATGTCGACCTTACACACCGCC
>NZ_RZRQ01000452.1:0-3707 GCF_003997785.1 Mesorhizobium sp. M7D.F.Ca.US.004.01.2.1
CTCCTCGTCATTGACGGTTTCGTAGATCGGCACACGCTCGACGTCGATGTCGACGCGGGAGAGTTCCGCGAAATAGCCACGCAGGCGGTCGCGCGTCCCGGAATAGAGGGCCTTCTCCATCTGCTCCCTTGTGGTGGGGCCGAAGCCGGAGTCCGCGACGGGCAGGGCAAGCACGGCAAAGCGACGATGCCCAAGCTCGATCAGATGTCGGGCCGCCAGGCCTGCCCCGGCGATGTTGTCGACACCGATGGCGGCGACCGCCTCGTCGTCGTCTGAATCGAGATCGAGCGCCACGAAGGGGAGTTTGCGGTCGCGCGCCAGTTCGACCAGCTTTGAACCGCCGTCGACACAGAAGACGATGAAGCCATCGACAAGCGCGCTCTGGATGTTCCAGGCGAGCTGCTCACTGTTGGCGGCGGAGACCAGCGAAATCCCCGCACCAGTCGCGTCGCAAGCTTGCGAGATGCTGGCCATCATCACCCTGGCGAAAGGGTCGTCGAAGAAGTAGGACAACGGTTCCGCGGTCGCGACACCGATGGCATTGACCTTGCCGGCCCGCAGAAGCCGGCCTTTTGGGTCCGGTCCGCCATATCCCATCGCCTCGGCTGCCGCTTTGACCCGTTCGCGGACCTCCTCGCGCACGATCTCCGGACGGGCGAACACGTTGGACGCGGTGCCATGCGAGACGCCGGCTGCTTTGGCAATGTCTGCCAGCCGGATCGGCCTGGTCTTTGCAGAGGTCAATGGCGCCATCTTGGTCTCCTCAATTCATCCCATCTAGCACTTTCGTTGGATCGGTTCAAATTTTGACTTGATCAAGGGAACGGCGCAGTGTATATTTGAATCGATCCAATCCATAACTGTCCTTTTTATTGGATCGATTCAACTCTTGGAAAGAGAGATGTATCATGCACCCCGTCAATTTTTTGTTCGAAGACATTTATCGCAACGACTGGAGCATCTCGTCGAAAACCACGACGCAGAAGCGCCGTGGCAAAGCCAGTCCATGGGTCCGCGAGCTGCGGTTCCTTGTGGAGCGCAAGCGGAGCTGATCGGGTTCGGTTTTTCGCACCCATCGATTGGATCGATTCAAGCACCGAAAGGAGTGCACGTCATGCATCCCGTGAGCTATCTGTTCGAAGACATCTATCGCAACTACTGGGGCATCGCGCCGGCTTCCGAACGGCCGGAGCGGCGTCGGTTGGCAAAGCTGCGGCGGCGCAATCGCGAATTGCTCATCCAGCCCGAGCACCGGCAGGACTAACGGCACTGCAAACGACGTTTGACAGGCGGAAGGTCTGTTATCGGGCAGGCCGCCCAAAGGCGTCAGGAACGTGGCCGCCCCAGCGCCGAGGCCGCGATCACCAGCCAGCCGGCGATGAGCAAGGTGCCGCCGATCGGCGCCGACAGCGGGAATAACCGTGAACCGATAAAATCGCGGGCCAGCAGATCGCCGCAGAACAACAGAAGCCCAACCAGCAGGATCAGGCTGCCGATGTGCAGGATCCGGTTCGCGCCAAGCAATCCGGCGGCGAGGAAGACCGGCGCATGCATCAGCAGGAAGGATGCGGCGGTGCCGACGAAGGCGCCGCCCAGATGCGCTGCCGCGGCCGACAGCGCCACGCCGGCGGCGCCACAGAGGCCCCCGGCCAGGACGAGGATACGGCCGATATTGCCGGAAGGTTGCTCGGCCGTGCTCATGTCCGTGGCTCCGTGATATCAGAGGGATAAGCCCAACCCCGTCAGGGCTTGCCGGCGTTGGCGAGCATGTCCTGCGCGCGGCGTGACTGCGCCAGCCAGTTATACACCGCGCCGCCGGCCATCAAGACGGATGTGCCCAGAAACACCGAGCGCATGCCGAAATGGCCACCGGCAAAGCCGCCCAGCAAGGGGCCGGCGACCTGCCCGACATATTGGGCGGAGATCGACAGCCCGAGCACGTTGCCGCCGACGCCATCGGAAACATTGTGGCGGATGACGCTGGTGATGCAGGGCAGGAGGCCGCCCAGCGCCAGGCCCATTAGGAAGCGCAGGCCGATGAGTTGCCAGCTCTGCGTGACGAAGGCCTGCGGGATCAGCAGCAGCGCCGAGACGGCGAGCGCGCCGATGATGACGTTCCAGTGGCCGACGCGGTCGGCGAGCTTGCCGAGACGCGAAGCCGACAGGATGGCGCCAAGGGCCGCCGCCGACATGACGACGCCTGATATCAGCGTGACGCAGCTCTGGTCTTCGATGAGCTGCTGCACATAGACGGTGATGATCGGCTCGATCGACATGGTGGCGAAACTCAACAGCATGCCGGTCGCCAGCATGGCGACAACAGGCCGTTTGTCGGGGATTTGCGCCCAGCCGCCTTTCGGCTTCTGCTTCGACGCGGCGTCTGCTGCTTTCGGCCGGGGATTCTCCTTGATGAGAAACGTCGTCGCCAGGAACGCCAGGAAGATGACGCCGCCTGACAACAGGAAGGTGGCGCGGATGCCGATCAGCGGCGGCAAGATACCGCCAACCAGTGGGCCGACCAATGCCCCAGCCGTGATGCCGGCAGACAGCAGGCCGAGCGCCCAGCCGGAACGCTCCTTCGGCGTTTGCATGGCGACGAGGATGGTCGATCCCGACGAATAGCCGCCGGCAAAACCGATCAGCAGCCGCAGCAGCACCAGCTGCCAGACTGTCTGCACCATGCCGGTCAGCGACATGCATATCGCCATGCCGAAGCTGGCGCGAACCAGCATCACCTTGCGGCCGTAGCGGTCGCCGAGACGTCCCCACAGCGGCGCCACCAGCGCCGCCGCGAAGAAGGTCGCGCCATAGGCGATCCCAGACCATTGCACGATCGCCGCGTGGCCCTCGGCGCCGAGCTGCTCGATATAGAGTGGCAGGAACGGCAAAAGCAGCGTCATGGCGACAAGCGTCGAGAACGAACCGGCAAAACACACGAACAGATTGCGCCGCCAATGGATGTTGTAGGTGCTGTCGGTCGCCGGGGGCGTATTCTGCGGCATGTCATATGTCCTGTCCGCGCAATCTATCGATGCTTGCCGCGGATACCAGTTTGGGATACCAAGATGGTATCCGTCATGGACGCAAGCTTGGCCGCTGTCAATGCAACCCTGTCAACCGTGAGCGGGAACCGCGGTTGGCGAGCTGATCGCCGGCAAACGGCCCGAGCCAGCAACGGCCAGAAAATGGAAACGACAATGTCGCAGATGCAGAGCGTCGAAAAGCAGCTTCGGCAGATGATCCTGGGCCTCGAGATCGGTCCCGGCGAGAAGCTGACGGAGCGCTGGATCGAAAGCCGCTTCGGCGCCTCGCGAACCCCGGTCAGGGCAGCACTTCTGCGGCTTGAGACCGAGGGCTTGGTCGGCAGGGACGGGCGTGGCTGGACGGTGTCGCCCATCAATCTGGCCGAACTCGAGCAGATCGCCGTCTACAGGGAGGCGGTCGAGGTTGCGGCACTTCGCCTGACATGCGCCTTGGCGGACCGGAGCGCCGTCGATGTCATCGAGGCGATGCTCGAGTCCTGCGACAACGACACGCCGCGCGAGGAATGGCATCGTGTCGGCATGGATTTTCACATCGAACTGGCGCGTCTGTCGGGCAACGAATTTCTGTTCCGGGCGGTTCGCGATGCCATGACGCGCCTGTCGCGGGCGCGCTGGCTGGAGGTGCGCGACGAAGCGGCCCTTGTTCGCGCCTGGGCCGAACAT
>NZ_RZRQ01000453.1:0-3698 GCF_003997785.1 Mesorhizobium sp. M7D.F.Ca.US.004.01.2.1
GCCCGGTCCCATTCTTGGCGCTGCGTTCATCCACAAGCCGTAACAGAATCGCTGAAACGACCCTGCCTTCGTCATCCTAGGGAGAAGCAGGAGCGAAGCTCCGTCGCGGAGACCCCAATAAAAAACCGACGTCAGCTTGCTTCTGACGTCGGTCATTTAGGTTTTGGGATCGTCGCACCCGGTTCTTCCGAGGAAGAGCCGAGGTTGGTTCGATCCGACGCAGACCCGTGGGCGGGGGGCTTGGGGTTTACGAGCCGGTGCCGGACCGAACCGTCTCAGGCAACGCCGGTAAATTCGTCGGACATTGGGGCATGAGCGCGGATAAAAAAAGGCAGAAATGTGGCGAAGCATCACCAATTCCAACACGGCGTTTCATAAAAGTGACTGGACGTGGCGGAAACAGCGCGGCGCCGCTGTGCTTCGCCGGGTCTTGCAATTCAGCTGCGAACACGCCAACTTTGGCTGGCAAAGATTCATTTTGAAGGATCGAGGCATGACCGATGACAGCGGCGGGACGGGGGATGGTGACGCATCCGCAATATTGATCCCGCTGCACGAGGCGCGACGCGAGCGCCTTGATCAGCCGGTGCGGTTCGACCGGCGCGAGCTGGATCAGATCCTCAGACTCTACGGACGCATGGTCGCCGCCAATGAATGGCGCGACTACGCTATCGATCATCTCACCGACCGCGCTGTGTTTTCCGTGTTCCGCCGCACCAGCGAAGTGCCGCTGTTCCAGATCGTCAAGGATCCGAAACTGGCCCGCAAGCAGGGCGCCTTTGCCGTCATTGCCGCCGGCGGCCGCATCTTGAAGCGCGGCCAGGAACTCGGCCGCGTGCTTGGGATTTTCGACAGCAAGTTGAAAGTGGTCGAGGCCTGAGGGGAATTGGAGCAGGAGAATTGAAGAACTGGAGAATTGATGAGTTGAAGAAAAGGCCCGCAACGATATATATAGCCGCTGTTTCTTTTATTCTTCAGTTCATCAATTCTTCAATTCCTCAGTTCATTTCCCTCCAAGGCCCTCGCGGAACTTCCGCTCCGGCAGCGATTCGGGATCGGGCGGCGTCACTGCCCCGCCATTCAGCGACAGCTGCATGAACACCGTGTCCAGCCAGCGTCCGTGCTTGTAGCCGGAGCCTTCCAGGCGGCCTGAATGGCGAAAGCCGAGCTTTTCGTGCAGCCGCACCGAGGCGCTGTCGGGACGGCCATCGCCGATCACCGCGATGATCTGGCGGAAGCCCGCGCCCCGCACCGCCTCGATCAGCTGCTGCATCAGCAACAAGCCAACGCCCTGGCCCTTCGCCCAGGGCGCGATATAGACCGAATCCTCGACGATGAAGCGGTAGGCCGGACGCGGCCGGAAGGCACCGGCATAGGCGTAGCCAAGAACGGCGCCATCCTTCTCCGCCACCAGATAAGGAAATCCGCCGGCCATCAAACTATCGAATCGAGTGCCCATCTCCGCTCGGCTGGGTGGCTCCAGCTCATAGCTCGCCGTGCCTTGAGTCACCGCGTCGGCATAGATGTCCGTGATTCGGTCAAGGTCGGCCACCGTCGCGGGTCGAATCGTAATACTGCTCATAATTTATGCATGCCATTTCTCTGCTCGCAATAACAGCAAAGACCGGCACAAAAGAAAAGGGCGGCCGTTGGGCCGCCCTTTTGGAATTCGATGGTCCAGTCAGATCATGAGCCGGACAAAACCTAGCGGCGATCGCCCATGAACTGCAGCAGGAACATGAACAGGTTGATGAAGTCGAGATAGAGCCTCAGCGCACCCATGATCGCCTTGCGGCCAGCGACATCCGAGGCGTCGCCATCGAAGTACATTTCCTTGATCTTCTGCGTGTCATAGGCGGTGAGGCCCGAGAAGATCAGCACGCCGATCGCCGAAACGGCGAAGGACAGGGCCGACGACTGCAGGAAGATGTTGATGACCATGGCGATGATCAGACCGAACACGCCCATGATCAAGAACGAGCCCATCGCGGTCAGGTCGCGCTTGGTCGTGTAGCCGTAGAGCGACAGCGCGCCGAAGGCCGCTGCGGTGGCGAAGAAGGTCTGCGAAATGCTGGCCGCCGTGTAGACCAGGAAGATCGACGACAGCGACAGGCCGACGAGGCCGGCATAGACCCAGAACGTCGTCTGCGCCGCCGCAACGCTCATCGACTGGACCCGGAACGACAGGAACAGCACCGCGGCCAGCGGGGCAAAGATCACCACCCAGCGCAGCGGCGAGCCGAAGATCGCGTAGCCGAACGAGGTCAGCATCTCGCCGCTTGGCAGCGTCGCGACAGCCGAAGCCGGATCGGTGGTGGTGGCCAGCATGATCGTGCCGACAGCGGCAAGACCGGTGATGAGGAGGCCAAGCCCCATCAGATTGTAGACCTTGATCATGTAGGCGCGCAGGCCCTGATCGATGTCAGCACCGACGCCGACGCCGGGCACGGCGCGCGTCTGGTAGTTGCGAATGGGATCAGCCATTGTAGTCCTCTATTGCTTCTGCCCCGTCCGGTGTCAGGCCCAGTCGGAATAAATCCACCGGACCCAGGCGCCGCTGGCAGGGCTCCAGCATGCCTGTGGCGAAATATGATGGTTATTCGCGTCAAGAACAAGACCGTAACCGGATGTAACGGTTCGTGAGACAACGAAGTGCCGATTCCTCGGCTTTCCGGACGGCATTCTTACCAAGATTTAATCCAGGGTGGCCATTGCGGACCTAAGGTCACAGGTTGCGCAGCACGGGTGCTGCCTTCTGGCCAAGCACCCGCCAGGTGCCGGCGAGGCCGATGCCGACCGTGATCACCAGCGAGAACAGAATGGTCGCCACCGCCACCTCGGGCATGAAATGCGACGGCAATGTCATGATGCGCGCGACGACGAACCAGGCAGCGGCACTGCCTGCCGCCAGCGCGAAGATCGCGGTGGCGAGCCCGATCAGCATGTATTCGAGCGAGAAGGCCGCGATCAGCGTCCTGCGTGTCGCGCCCAGCGTCTTCAGCACCACCGCGTCATGGATGCGCGCCCGGTTACCGGCGGCAAGCGCGCCGGCCAGCACCAGCACCGAAGCGATCAGCGCCACGCCGGCCGCCGCCCGGATCGCCGTACCGAGCTGCCCGACCAGCCGGTTGACGACATCGAGCGCATCCTTGACCCGGACCGACGTCACCGCCGGGAAGGCGCGGGTGACGGCATTGAGGATACGAGCGTCGTCCGCCGTCGAGGCATTCTTTTCGGTCAACGTCGCCATCCAGCCATGCGGGGCGCCTGCGAATGTGTTGGGCGAGAACACCATGACGAAATTGATGCCCATCGTCTCCCATTCGACCTGGCGGAAATTGGCGATCCTGGCCGTGACATTGCGGCCGAGCACATTGACGGTGATGGTGTCGCCGAGCTTCAGCCCGATCTCCTTGCCTTCTTGCGCCGAAAACGAGACCAGCGGCTCGCCGCTATACTTGTCCGGCCACCAGCTGCCCTCGGTCAGCGTCGTGTTTTCCGGCTGCCTGGCGTCATAGGTCAGGCCACGATCACCCTTCAGCACCCAGGCGCCTGCCGCCGGCACCTTCACCTTGTCGACATCGACACCGTTCAGCGCCATCACCCGGCCGCGCAGCATGGGCACCTTGGCCAGCGTTCCCCGCGGTGCCTCCTTGCCGATCAGCGCGGAGAAGGAATCGACATCGCTGCTCTGGATG
>NZ_RZRQ01000454.1:0-3694 GCF_003997785.1 Mesorhizobium sp. M7D.F.Ca.US.004.01.2.1
CCGCGGCGATGCCGAAAATGCCTTTGCTTTCGCCGGCCACCTTGGCGGGCTCCGCTTCCCGGCGGCCGCAGATGGTCACGTCGATGCCGGCACCGGCCAGCGCCAGCGCGATGGCCCGGCCGACGCCGGAGCCGCCACCGGTGACCAGCGCATGCTTGCCGGGAATCGTCGTGGCGGCCGTCATACTTTCAGCCCCGCCGCGGCGTCGCGCTCGGCCAGCCGGTAGAGCTGGTCGCGTCCGGGCAGATAGGGATCCGGCCATTTGACACCACGGTCGCCGAGCGTCACCGCCGCATGCAGCGTCCAGTAGGGGTCGGCGAGATGCGGCCGTGCCAGCGCCACCAGATCGGCGCGGCCGGCCATCAGGATCGAATTGACATGGTCCGGCTCGTAGATGTTGCCGACCGCCATCGTCGCCATGCCGACCTCGTTGCGGATGCGATCGGAAAACGGCGTCTGGAACATGCGGCCATAGACCGGCTTTGCCAATGCCGAGGTCTGGCCGGCCGAGACGTCGCAGATATCGACACCTGCCTCGTGCAGCAGCCGTGCGATCTCGACCGCATCGGCCGGCGTTACACCTTCGATGCCGACCCAGTCATTGGCCGAAATGCGCATCGAGATCGGCTTCTCCGCCGGCCAGGCGGCGCGCACCGCACGGAAGATTTCCAGGGGATAGCGCATGCGGTTTTCCAGCGAACCGCCATAGGCATCGGTGCGCCGGTTGGTGACCGGCGTGATGAAGGACGACAGCAGATAGCCGTGCGCGGCGTGGATCTCGAGCATGTCGAAGCCGCAACGATCTGCCATCTCGGCCGAAGCCACGAATTCGTCGCGCACCTTGTCCATGTCGGTACGGTTCATCGCCTTCGGCACCTGATTCTGCGTCGACCACGCGACGGCCGAGGCTGCCATGACCGGCCAGTTGCCTGAGACCAACGGCACGTCGGTGCCCTCCCAGCCGAGCCGGGTCGAACCCTTGGCGCCGGAATGGCCGATCTGGGCGCAGATCTTCGCCTCCGTCTCGGTGTGGACGAAGTCGACCAGCCGCTTCCACGCCACCGCATGTTCGGGCGCATAGAAGCCGGGGCAGCCAGGCGTGATCCGCCCTTCGGGGCTGACGCAGGTCATCTCGATATAGAGGAGCCCGGCGCCCCCCTTGGCGCGCTCGGCATAATGGGTGAAATGCCAGTCGGTCGGGCAGCCGTCGACGGCCTTGTACTGCGCCATCGGCGAGACGACGACGCGGTTCTGCAGCCTCATGTCGCGCAGCTTGAATGGCGCGAACATCGGCGCGCGGCGCAGGCTGTTGCCGCCGGCGCCCGCCTGGCGCTGGAACCATTCTTCCGCCCCGCCCAGCCATTCGGCGTCGCGCAATCGCAAATTCTCGTGGCTGATGCGCTGCGAGCGGGTCAAAAGCGAATAGTTGAACTGCACCGGATCGAGGCCGAGGTAGCGCTCGACCTCCTCGAACCATTCGAGCGAATTGCGCGCCGCCGATTGCAGCTTCAGCACCTCGGTGCGGCGGGCATCCTCATATCTACGGAATGCGGCGTCGAGGTCGGGTTCGGACTCAACATACTCGGCCAGCGCCACCGCACTTTCCAGCGCCAGCTTGGTGCCGGAGCCGATCGAGAAATGCGCCGATGCCGCCGCATCGCCCATCAGCGCAAGGTTCTTGTAGGACCAGCGCTCGCACAGCACGCGCGGGAAATTGATCCAGGCCGAGCCACGGATGTGGTTGGCATTGGTCATCAGCGCGTGGCCGCCGAGATGTTTTTCGAAGATACGCTCGCAGACGGCGATCGATTCCTGCTGCGACATCGCGCCGAAGCCGAAAGCAGCCCAGGTCTGTTCGCTGCACTCGACGATGAACGTCGCGGTGTCGCTGTCGAACTGGTAGGCGTGCGCCCACACCCAGCCATGCTCGGTCTTCTCGAAGATGAAGGTGAAGGCGTCGTCGAACTTCTGGTTGGTGCCTAGCCAGACGAACTTGCATTTGCGGGTGTCGATGTCGGGCTTGAAGACGTCGACGAAAGTGTTGCGCGCCCTGGAGTTCAGGCCGTCGGCGGCGACGACCAGATCGTGCGTCTCCATATAGGGTTTGGGATCGGCGATGTCGGTCTCGAACATCAGCTTGACGCCGAGTTCTCGCGCGCGGCGCTGCAGCAGGACCAGCAGCCGCTTGCGGCCGATGCCGCAGAAACCGTGCCCGGTCGAGACCGTGCGCACGCCATCGTGGATGACGGCGATGTCGTCCCAATAAGCAAAGTGCTTCTTGATCCAGACGGCGCTGACCGGATCGTTTTTCGACAGGTTTTCAAGCGTCTCGGCCGACAGCACGACGCCCCAGCCGAACGTGTCGTCGGCGCGGTTGCGCTCGAACACCGTCACATCGTGCGCGGCGTCCCTGAGTTTCATCGAAATGGCAAAGTAGAGGCCGGCTGGTCCGCCGCCGAGAACCGCAACCTTCATGTCTGCGATCTCCTCTTCGCTTGCTGGTTTCGAGTATCGCGCCGGAGGTAAATTATTTCAAGCTTAAAGTTTCATATCGAAAATGATTCAACGTCGCATTTGTGTGGCGTGCCTGCGGAACATCCGCAAGCACGCGTTCCCATCACTTTTCCGGGCTCTTCGGGCTCCATAGAACAGTCTCGGCGCCCTTCTCGTAGGCCATGCCATCGGGATAGCTGATCGCTTCCAGCTGCAGCCCCCATGGCGCCTGGAAGTAGAGGATGGTCTGGCCGGCGGCCGGCCCTTCCTTGACCGGCAACGGGCCCATGCGCGTCTTGACGCCCTTGCCGTCGAGATAGGCCTTGGCGGCGTCGACATCGTCGACATAGAAGGCAATGTGGAAGCCGCCTATGTCGCTGTTCTTCGGCGTCAGGTCCTTCTGGTCCGGTGCTGTGTATTTGAACAGCTCGATGTTCGAACCATAGCCGCAACGCACCATGGTGACCTGCTCAATGACCGCCTTGGGATCGACGCCCAGAAGATCCTGCATGAAGGTGCCCTTGTCGTCGGCAAACGGGCCGAACGACATCGCCTTCTTGCAGCCGACCACCTCGGTGAAGAAGTCGACCGCCTGCTTCATGTCGGGAACCGTGATGCCGGTGTGATCGTGTCCGCGCATGCCGGGGATCGAGCTGGCGGTGGCGATGCCGGCGCTGCCAAGGACAGCGGCGGCGAGCGTTGCGTTTCGAAGTATCCTCTTCATGTCAGTCCTCCTCCATTGGCGGGACTTGGGTCATTTGCCGATCGCACGACCGAAGCCCGCTTTTCGGCGTGCGTGTGTATTCATGTCGGGGCCTTGATGGCGGCAGGGATGTCCAGCCAGCCCGCATCGATCTCGGGCAGCGGAATGGCTGCGATCAGATCGCGCGTGTAGGCTTGCCGCGGCTTGTCGAACAAGGCGTCGGTGGCGCTGGCCTCGACGATCACGCCTTCGCGCATGACGATGACTTGCCGGCACAGCCGCCGAATGACAGACAGATCGTGGCTGATGAAGGCGACGGTCAGGCCCATCTCCGCCGCCAGCTTTTCCAGCAGGGTCAGGATCTGCGCCTGCGTCGACACGTCGAGGCCGGAGACAATTTCGTCGGCCAGCACGAATTTCGGCGACAGCGCCAGCGCCCGCGCAATGCCGACGCGCTGGCGCTGGCCGCCCGACAGTTCGTGGCGGTAGCGGCTGGCG
>NZ_RZRQ01000455.1:0-3693 GCF_003997785.1 Mesorhizobium sp. M7D.F.Ca.US.004.01.2.1
GGTCAGCACAGTGACGATGGTCAGAGCGAAGAAATAGCGGCCGATGGCGCCGTCGAGCGCGAAGCCTGAAATCGACAGTCTCGGCGCGTCGATGACGCCGGATGCCGAGTTGTTGGAGAACCAGCTGAACTTGGTCAGCGCCCATTGCACGAAGAACTGCGCGGCAAGGGTCGAAACCGCGAGATAGAAGCCTTTCAGCCGCAGGCTGGGAAGGCCGAAGACGATGCCGATCGCGGCCGCGACGGTGCCGGCCAGGAAGATGCTGCCGATCAGCGGCAGGCCTTCGATCCTCAGATTGAAATTATAGGCGGCGAAGGCGCCCGCCGCCATGAAGGCAGCACTGCCCAGCGACACCTGGCCGGCATAGCCAGTGAGGATGTTCAAGCCCACGCCGGCGAGGCTGAGCGCCAGGAACGGCAGCAAGATGGCCTCGAACAGATAGCTCGAGCCGATCAGCGGCACGACGCCATAGGCGAAGGCGAGCAGCAGGACCGGTGCGACCCATTTCGGCAGCACCGGCGCGTTGGAGAAATCGCTTGTTATAGCGGTCATCGCTCAGATCCTCTCGACGAGCTTCTGGCCGAACAGGCCGGAAGGGCGGATCAGCAGGAAGACGAGCGCGACGACATAAGCGAACCAGCTCTCTATGCCGCCGCCGAAATAGTCGCCGATATAGACCTCGGCGAGCTTCTCGCTGGCGCCGATCAACAGCCCGCCGACGATGGCGCCGAGGATGGAGTCGAAGCCGCCGAGCACCAGCACCGGCAGCGCCTTCAGCACCACCAGCGACAGCGAGAACTGGACGCCGAGGCGTGCGCCCCAGAGCAGTCCGGCCACCAGCGCGACGAGGCCGGCGGCGGCCCAGACGGTCGCCCAGATCAAGGGCAGCCTGAGGCCGACCGCGAGGGCAGCGAACTGGTCGTCGGCGACGGCGCGGAAGCTGAGGCCGATGCGGGTGTAGCGGAAGAACAGCGACAGCAGGAGAACCATGCCGGCGGCAACCACGGCGGCGAAGATATCGAACTGGCTGATCAGCACGCCGCTGATTTCCAGCGGCACGTCCTCGATGCCGAGATCAAGACCATGGACCTGCGTGCCCCAGATCAGCTGGGCTGCACCCTCGATGATGTAGGACAGGCCGAGCGTCGCCATGAACAGCGTGATCGGCGGCTTGTTGGTCAGTGGCCGCAGCACCGTGCGCTCGATGGCGATGCCCATCGCCACCATGATGGCGAAGGTGATCACCAGCGCCAGCGCGAACGGAATGCCGCGCTCGACAAGGCTGACGAAGGTCAGCGCCGCAAACAGCAACATCGCGCCCTGCGCAAAATTGAGCACGCCAGAGGTCTTGTAGATCAGCACGAAGCCGATCGCGACCAGCGAATACATGACGCCGGAAAGCAGGCCGCCGACGAGCACTTCGATGAAGAACTGGTAGTCGAAATCGGCGATCATATGCCTGCCCCGTCCTCATTGTCCGAGGCGACGCCGAGATAGGCATCGATGACGCGCTGGTCGTTCCTGACTTCGTCGGGCGTGGCGTCGGCAATCTTGCGGCCGTAGTCGAGAACGGCAATGCGATCAGACAGGCCCATGACGACACCGACATCGTGCTCAATCAGCACCACAGTGGTGGCGAAGCGGTCGCGCGCGGCGCGGACGAAGGTCGCCATCTCGCTCTTCTCGCCCGCGGTCATGCCGGCCATCGGCTCGTCGAGCAAAAGAAGGCGCGGCTCAGCGACCAGTGCACGGGCCAGTTCGACCCGCTTCTGCAGCCCGTAAGGCAGCGTGCCGGCAAGGCGATCGCGAACAGCGGTGAGGTCGAGGAATTCGAGGATCTGTTCGGCGCGGCTCAGGGAGTCGCGCTGCTCGCCGCGCGAGCGGCCGATGCCGAGCACCTGGCCGGCAAAGTTGGAGCGGACCTTGTATGCGAGGCCGGAAGCGACATTGTCGAGGACGCTGAGGCCCTTGAACAGTGCGAGGTTCTGGAATGTCCTGGCGACGCCGAGCTGCGCCAGCCGCTGCGTTGGCACCTGGGCATAGACGACGCCGTCGAGCTGGACATGGCCGCGATCCGGCCGGTAGACACCGCTGATGACGTTGATCAGCGAGCTCTTGCCGGCGCCGTTCGGGCCGATGATGGCGCGGATCTCGCCGGGGCGGACCGACAGGTCGAGATCGGCCAGTGCCACGACGCCGCCGAACGACAGGCCGATGCCCTGGAGCGAAAGCAGCGGAGAGGCGACGCCGGCAACGGAGCCGATCGGCCCGCTATTGTCTTCGGACTGCTGCTGCTCCCGCGGGGTTGACGGCAGGCCGCGCGCAAAGACCTCCGGCGCATAGGCGGAAGCCTCCATCACTCCGAGTGTATAACTGGGCAACGGCATTCCAATCGTCCTCGATTAGGCGCGCAAATCCTCATTGCTGCTCGACGGCTCGAGCGCGCCGGTAGCTTTCATGCGTGTGCCGGCCGGAGCCTATCCGGCCAGCCTGTGGGGTGACTACTCAGCCGCCAGCGACGCTGCCGCCTCGGCGTTTTCCAGTTCGCGGACGAGCGGGATGACATGCTTCCCGAAATACTCGACCTCTTCCTGGAAGTGCAGGAAGCCGAGCAGGATGAGATCGGCGCCGGCGCGCTTCAGGTCAACGATGCGTTCGGCGACTTGCCGGGGCGTGCCGATCAGGTTCGAGCGGAAGCCGTCATTGTACTGGACCAGATCGTCGAAGGACGATTTCGCCCAATTGCCTTCGCCCTCCGGCGAAGCCTTGCCGGCATTCTTGACCTCATGGCCAAAGGCGTTGACCGCCTCGGGATTGGCTTTGGCGATGATTTCGGCGAGCACCGCCCTGGCCTCGTCCTCGGTCTCGCGGACGACCGCGAAAGCGTTGACGCCGACCTTGACGGAATGGTTGTTGGCCTTCGCCTTGGCCCTGAGGTCGTCGACCTGCTTGGCGATCTCGGCCGGCGTGTTGCCGTTGGTGAAGTACCAGTCCGAAACCCGCGATGCCATGTCGCGTGCGGCGCGCGATGAACCACCCTGGAAGATTTCGGGCAGCGGCTGCGGCGGCTTCGGCTTCAGTGAATATTCGTTGAAGCGATAGAAATCGCCGCGGAAGGTGAAGCTGTCTTCAGTCCATATTCCGCGCAGCGCACGGATGAACTCCTCCGAGCGGCGATAGCGCTCGTCATGGTCGAGCCAATGCTCGCCGATGGCATGGAACTCGCCACGGAACCAGCCGGAGACGAGGTTGACCGCAACACGGCCGTTGGTCAAATAGCTGATGGTGGCGATCTGCTTGGCCGCAAGCGCCGGGTTCCACGGTCCGGGCAGGATCGCGGCGATGACCTTGAGCGTGGTGGTCGCGGCCAGCAGGTCATGGCTGAACACCACCGATTCATGCTGCTCGTCAGCACCGTAGCCGGCGGTGAAACGGATCTGGCTGAGCGCATAGTCGAAGCCGGACTTCTCGGCGATCTGCGCCAGCTTGCGGTTGTACTCGGCCGAATGGCTGGTGCGCTGCTCGATGTTGGAGATTACCAGGCCGCCCGAAACATTCGGCACCCAGTAGGCAAACTTGATTGCGTCGGTTTCTGCTTGTGCCATGAACTGTCTCCCATTCAGGCCGTGTCGTTGATCGCTCCGGTCGCGCCGGCTTTCCCCAATATTTATTATGTTTATAGAATATATATAC
>NZ_RZRQ01000456.1:0-3663 GCF_003997785.1 Mesorhizobium sp. M7D.F.Ca.US.004.01.2.1
GCCGGCACGTGGACTGGCGATGATGGGGTTTGCAGGAGTTTAGGCGGCGCGTCGCTCGGAGGAACACGAAGCGTCTCGACCAACCCCGGTGATGGCACGGACGGCGGCGGCGAGCGCCGGGATGTCGTCCAGCATGCCGAGGGCGACGAAGTGGTTGGCTCCGCCGGTATAGTCCTTGCGGCCCTTGCAGGTGCGGATCAGGATGCCGTGACCAGAGGACTGCCCGAACTGGCCGACCTGGATATAGGCACGGTCGTGGTGCAGGGTAATTTCACCGCAAACGGCGCTGCCCGCCTTGTTTGAGCGCAGGTCAAAGCTTCCCTGCGGCAGGGCAAGTTCGGCGGCGAGTTTCTTCAGCCATGAACGGGCGGTGGTGTGGAAACGTCTCTTCTGCTGCTCGTCGTAGGAGCAGGATCTTTTCCAGTCGAACATGTCGATCTCCATGAAACAAAAAACCGCCCGGGCGCGCTATGGGGATCCCGGGCTTGAGCGTGAGTTGGAACTGGATTAGGCCCGGCGGGAGTGCCGGGCCCGGTGCGAGCGTGAGGCCGGTTATTCGGCGGCCTGAAGGTGGTCGGCCTCGTCGCTGTCTATGGTCACCGGCTCATCGGAGGACGGGTCCGCATCGTCGGCGAGGAAGGCCGGCAGCTCGGCGGCATCGCCGTCGAGAGCCGCCTCGTCCGACATCTCGCTGGCGGCCGCGTCGCCAGCATCGGCAGACACTTCATCGATCTCAACGCGCAGCGGCTCTGGCAGCCAGTTCGAGCCTTCGAGAAGACGGGCAGCTTCACGGGCCATGATGTCCTTCTTCATGTGGTCGATCAGCTGCGCGGAGTCTGCGCCACGGGCTTCACGGACAGCCTGTAGAATCCGCGCCTTGGTGAGCCGCCCGAGGAACTCGACAGTGGGCGTCCACCCGGCGTCGACCATGTCGAACTGGATCGAGCGGCCAAGCACATCTACATGCTCGAGCGCCTTCGCTCGCCTGTTCCAGGGTTCGACCACCGCATTGAGGGTCAGCGAGACGCAGTGCGCGAAAAGCGCCTTGCGGCTTGCTTCATCGAGGCCGAGAAGGAAGTCCCACAGGCCTTCCGCCTCATCGGGCAAATCGCGGTCCCAAGCTTCGTGCCGCTCGGCGATCTCCTTGGCCCAGGAGGTCTCGGCAAGACCGTCAACCTGGCTGAAGCTGCCGCTCTTCATGCTGATCTCCAGGCACGTGTTCGGCGCGAAGCGATAGAAGACCTGCAAGACGAAGGCATGGAGTGCGGCGATGATGGCGATATCGACGTCGCCGGCGAGCGCGTTGCGTAGCGCCAGCGTGCGCTGCGCCGTCAGGTCGAAGACGAGCCGATCAGGGAGGGGCTTGATGCTATCGTCCTCGCCGTCGTCGCCAGAGGGGTCGTTCACCGGCTTGCCGTTGACCGCAACACCATCGCCATCGTCGTCGCCGTTGGATCGGGTTCCGCCGTCGGCGCTCCCTTCCTCGCCCTCATCGACGTCGCTGGTCCCGGTCCGCGGCTCGTCCTCGGACCGCACGAAACCGGCATCGACCTGGAGCTTGCCGTTCGCGGCGAGCGTAACGAACACCCCGGCAATGGTCTTCTGGGCGGGATCGTAGCTTTGAGGACGATCATCGATCGCATCGAGCTCGGCGCCCAGCTGGTCGAGCTTCGCCTCGATTGCTTCGTCGGCATCCTCGGCCTTGGCATAGTCCGCATCCAGCTTGTCGTATTCGGCCTTCAGCGCGTCGTAGCGTTCGATCTCCTCGGCGCTGAGCTCCTGCGCCTCGGCGTAGATGCGCCGCATGCCGGAGGTGTGGCCATAGGGAAAGCTGATCGCCGCCTCCACCCATTTCCAGCCTTCGGCGCGCATCGCCTCGGCATCCACCTTCAGCCTGTCGAAGACAAGCTGCTCGAGGAGTGCGGCATCCTGGAACCAGCCGCCGGAATCCTGCTCGAAGAGATCGCGAAGGATGACCCCGCCGGCAGCCTCATAGGCTTCGGCGCCGACATAGACGGCACGGCGATCATCGGCGCGAACGGTGGTCTCCGTCAGCAGACGCCTGATGTAATACGGTTCCTGCGTGTGCGAGCTGGAGATCCGCTCCCAGACCTGCTCCTGGCGCGCATGATCGTCGGAGATCGAAAACGCCATGATCTGTTCGAGCCGGATTTCGTCCTTCTCGTAGAGCTCGAGAAGCGTTGACGATACCGATGCCAGCCGCAGACGCTGTCTTACGGTCGCCGGCGATACGAAGAAGCGGGCGCCAATCTCCTCCGGATCGAGGCCCTGGTCGCTGAGCGTCTTGAAGGCCCGGAACTGGTCGAGCGGGTGCAGGTCGGCGCGCCGCAGATTTTCGGCAAGCGAGTCCTCCTCGGCAGAAGTTTCCTGCGCGCGGTTGACGATGCAGGGGATGGGCTCGTTCTTGGCCAGTCGCTTTTGCTTGATCAGGATGCCGAGTGCGAGATAACGCCGGCCGCCCGCGGGCACCTCGTACGTGCCGGTCTCCTCGCCCTCGCCGTCGAGCACGGGACGGACGTTCAGGCTCTGGATCAGCTTTCGCCGTCCGATGTCTTCGGCCAGCTGCTCGATCGACACGCCGTCCTTGATGCGCCGAACATTCTTCTGCGACAGCATTAGCTTGTCATAGGGAATGTTCTCCGCGGCGTTCATCGCGATCTTCTGAATGGCGTTCTTTGCCATGGTCAGGTTCTCCATGACGGGCGGCCCGGGGCCTCTCCCCGAACCTCCAAGCCCGTCATCAACCCTCACCTCCCCCCTCTGCCTCCAGGCCTCACGCCAGCGCCGCCTCCCGACTTGCAGGCTCGACATGAAGCGCTGCTGGTTTCGGCTCGCGGATCTAGACGCGGCCGAGCCGCGCCCGAGGCGCCTTCAGCATGTTGGCGTCACCGCGTCCTCCCACGAGAAAAGCACCCTCCACTTGCTTCGAAGGACCGCGCTGGGATTGATGGAGACGGTCCGGAGGCAGGCCGGCGACGAGAGTTTTCGTTGCCGGCCTGCGCAGGATCAGGCGGCGAAGTCGAGAAGCTTCTTGGCTTTGCCCTCCATGTCCAGTCGGACATCCTGATGCGGCTTGTCGCGCGCGACCCGCGTGATGCCCTGCACGAAATCAAAAATCGATTCCGGTGGTCTGCCTTCCTCCATGAGAACAGTATCGATGATCTTCGTGGTCTCGGACTTGGAGAAGCCGCGCTTGCGCAGGAAACCCTGGCGATCTTCGTCGTCTCTGGCAACGATCCGTTGCCGCGCCGTCTTGATGCCGTTGACGAATGGCATGGGCGAGGAATCGGCAAACTGGATCAGCGCCGGCTCGGCTTCCAGGGCGAAACGGGAGGCCGCGTATTTTGAGTGGCGGATAGTGATTTCCTCGAAATCTTCCACGCCCCACAGATTTCGATTCTGACACACTGCGCGCAGATAGAAGCTGGCGATCCCGAGGGTGCGGGCGCCGACTTCGGAATTCCAGCAGTAGAAGCCGCGGAAATAGAGATCCGGTTCCCCATTTGGCAGCCGCCCGGCCTCGATCGGGTTCAGATCGTCGACGAGGAACACAAAGACATCGCGATCTGACGCGTAGAGCGTCGTGGTGTCGCGGGAGATGTCGACGTGCGGATTGTAGATGCCTGTCGACCAGTCGAGCAC
>NZ_RZRQ01000457.1:0-3660 GCF_003997785.1 Mesorhizobium sp. M7D.F.Ca.US.004.01.2.1
GCACAGCGACAATGCCAGTCGTTCAAATCGGGCCAGTCGTTCAAATCGGGCCAGTCGTTCAAATCGGGCCAATCGTTCAAATCGGGGCCGCCCTCAAAATCGGCTTTTTTGGAGCTTGCGGATTTTGCCGGTGTTTGGCAATCGTTCATGGTTCGTCCACGCAGGCTGACCTATATCTGATGGATCGAATTCGGTCTCTGAATGCGCATTGCATTGCGATATCGGACCGGGGACCGTAGACTGAACTGCTCCCGGCTGGTGCGGCCGCGTAGAACGAGGAAGACGGATGGGTGCCGGAGCCTTGACTAGGGATGATGAACCCGAGAACGCCGAGCGCCAACGATGGCTGGCCTTGGCTGAAAAAGCGCTGGCCGGCGCATCCTTCGAGGAGAAGCTGGTCTCGCATAGCGATGACAACATCCGCATCGAACCGCTCTACGACCGCAGCACCGCAGCAGAACCGATCGTGCGCGCAAATCCAAAATTGCCCTGGATCGTCAGCCAGCGCATCGACGATCCGGACATCGACCGTGCCAGAACCCAGGCACTGGAGGACGTAGCACAAGGCGCTACGGGATTGTCGCTTGTCTTCGAAGGGGCACCGAACGCGTTCGGTTACGGCCTGCCGAGAACGGCGAAGGCGCTGGAGACGGTGCTGGACGGCGTACCGCTCAACCGCGTCCAGGTTCGCATCGACGCCCATCCCTGGAGCCGCGCCGTGGCCGACTGGCTGGTCGCGTTCCTGAGCAAGCGCCGTTCGGACCCGGCAAAGCTCAACCTCTCCTTCGGCATCGATCCGGCGGCCATCTTCGCCGGAACCGGCCGGCTGCGCATGTCGATCGAGGCGCTGCAGGCTTCGATGCCGCAGTCGCTGGCGCATTTCTTCTCCATGGGCGTTCCAGGCGTGCTGCTGGAGGCGGACGGGCGTGTGTTCCACAACGCCGGTGCGACAGAGGCGCAGGAGCTTGGCATCATGCTGGCTTCGGCGGTCTCCTATCTCAGAATGTTCGAGACGGCGCGGCAGCCGCTTGTCTATGCCGCGCCCCATATCGGCTTTGCGCTCAGCGTCGACCAGGACCAATTGCTGTCGATGGCCAAGGTGCGGGCCCTGCGCAGACTCTGGGCACGGGTGCAGGAGGCCTGTTCGATCCCGACATCCACCGCCAACATCCATGCCGAGACGTCGTATCGCATGATGACGGCGATGGACCCGGAGACCAACATCCTGCGCACCACCATTGCCTGCTTTGCCGCGGCGTCCGGCGGCGCCGATTCCATCTCCATCCTGCCGCACACGATCGCGCATGGCTTGCCCGCGGGATTTGCCCGTCGCGTTGCCCGCAACGCACAGCTGATCATGGCCAATGAAAGCCATATCGATCATGTCGCCGATCCCGCCTATGGTTCCGGCGCGGTCGAAGCGCTGACCGCGGAACTCTGTGAGATGGCCTGGGCGGAATTGCAGACAATCGAGGCCGAGGGCGGCGTCCTGTCCAGCCTTCAGGACGGACATATCCAGAAGCGCGTTCACTCCGCGGCAGCGCAGCGCAATGCAGCCTACCGGGCAGGCGAGCGGGCCATCATCGGCACCACGCTCTATCCCCTGAAAAACGAACAGCCGGTCGAGACGCTGGTAGCGGAGCGACGGCCCGCCTTCACCGAAGGCGTTGCCGTCTGCGAGCCGCTGTTTCCGGCCCGCATCGACCAATCGATCGGAGCCGCCTCTTGATCCCGGATTTCGGTCAGATCGGCTGGGTCCCGCCACGCCGCGCACCCGTCGAGGTCAAAGGCCAGCGGACGACACCGGAAGGCCTTATCGCCAAGCATCTTTACAATCAAAGCGACCTCAAGGGATTGCCGCATCTCGACACCTACCCAGGCCTGCCGCCCTTCGTGCGCGGCCCCTACCCGACCATGTATGTCCAGCAGCCCTGGACCATCCGGCAATATGCCGGCTTCTCGACGGCCGAAGAATCCAACGCTTTCTACCGGCGCAACCTCGCCGCCGGCCAGAAGGGACTGTCGGTCGCCTTCGATCTTGCCACGCATCGCGGCTATGACAGCGACCATCCGCGCGTCGCCGGCGATGTCGGCATGGCGGGCGTCGCCATCGATTCCATTCTCGACATGCGCCAGCTCTTCGACGGCATTCCGCTCGGCGAGATGACGGTGTCGATGACGATGAACGGCGCGGTGCTGCCGATCATGGCGCTCTACATCGTCGCGGCGGAAGAACAGGGCGTTGCGCAGAAGGATCTTGCCGGCACCATCCAGAACGACATTCTGAAGGAGTTCATGGTCCGCAACACCTACATCTATCCGCCGAAGCCCTCGATGCGGATCGTGTCGGACATCTTCTCCTACACGTCGAAGAACATGCCGAAATTCAATTCGATATCGATCTCCGGCTATCACATGCAGGAGGCCGGCGCGACGGCCGACCTCGAGCTCGCCTATACGATCGCCGACGGCATCGAATATGCCCGCGCAGGCGTTGCGGCGGGCCTCGACATCGACCGCTTTGCACCGCGCCTGTCCTTCTTCTGGGCGATCGGCATGAACTTCTTCATGGAGGTCGCCAAGCTGCGGGCCGCGCGCCTGCTGTGGGCGACCCTGATGCAGAAGAATTTTTCACCGAAGGACGAGCGTTCGCTGTCGCTGCGCACCCACTGCCAGACTTCGGGCTGGTCGCTGACGGCGCAGGATCCCTATAACAACATCGTCCGCACCATGATCGAGGCGATGGCGGCGACGCAGGGTCACACGCAGTCGCTGCACACCAATTCCTTCGACGAGGCGATGGCGCTGCCGACCGACCATTCGGCACGCATCGCCCGCAACACCCAGCTCATCCTGCAAATGGAATCCGGCACGACGCGTGTCATCGACCCGTGGGGCGGTTCGGCCTATCTCGAACGGCTGACGCACGACCTGGCAGCGCGAGCGCTTGCCCACATCGAGGAGATCGAGGCGCTCGGCGGCATGGCCGCCGCGACCGAGCAAGGCATTCCCAAGCTGCGCATCGAGGAAGCCGCCGCGCGCACGCAGGCGCGCATCGATTCCGGCGAGCAGATGCTGGTCGGCGTCAACGCGCATCGTCCCGAGACCGACATCGAGGTCGACGTGCTGAAGATCGACAATGCCGAGGTCAGGGCCCGGCAATTGTCGAAGCTGCAAAGGCTGAAAGGCACGCGCGATGTCGCCGCCGTCGAAAGCGCGCTCGATGCGCTGACCCGTGCCGCGCAAGGCAAAGAAAACCTGCTGGAGTTCGCCATCCGCGCCGCGCGCGCCAATGCCACGGTCGGCGAGATTTCGATGGCGCTGGAGAAAGCCTTTGGCCGCCATGTCGCCACGGTGCAGACCATTTCCGGCGTCTATCGCAAGGCCCTCGGCGACAATGCCGTGGTCGACGGACTGCAGGGCAAACTTGAAGCCTTCGAGAAGAAATCCGGCGGCAGGCCGCGCATTCTCGTTGCCAAGATGGGACAGGACGGCCACGACCGTGGCCAGAAGGTCATCGCCACGGCCTTCGCCGATCTCGGCTTCGACGTCACTGTTGGAGCGATGTTCCAGACACCCGATGAGATCGCCAGGCTCGCCGTCGCACAGGACGTCCATATCGTCGGCGCCTCGTCACTGGCGGCGGGACATCTGACGCTG
>NZ_RZRQ01000458.1:0-3652 GCF_003997785.1 Mesorhizobium sp. M7D.F.Ca.US.004.01.2.1
GTCGATGAAGTACCGCAACCAGCCGCTGCCGACGCTGCCGGTGTTCTGATCAACGCATCCATTATCGGGTGGGGCCAGGCCGGCCCCGCTCTCTTGACCTCGTGACGGGATGCCCATGCAAACCGCCCTGCAATTCGGCCCGATCCTCATCCATCTCGACCTGCTGCTGCGCGGCCTGGCGAAGAGCATCCAGCTGGCTGCGCTGTCGATCCTGTTCGGCACCGCTATCGGCATCCTTGGCGCCGTCGGCCGCAGCTTCGGTCCGCGCTTGGTGTCGTGGCCGATCGCTTGGTATGTCGAGCTGATCCGCAACACGCCGCTGCTGATCCAGCTCTATTTCGTCTTCTTCTCGCTGCCGCTGTTCGGCTTCAAGCTGTCGAGCAACACGGCGGCCGTCGTTGCGCTGTCGATCCATCTCGGTGCTTACGCTACCGAGATCCTCCGCGCCGGCATTGAATCCATTCCCGAAGGGCAGATCGAGGCGGCCAAGTCGCTCGGCCTCAGCCGCTACCGCATCATCCGCCATGTCATCCTGGTGCCGGCGGCGCGCGCCGTCTACCCGTCGCTGTCGGCGCAGTTCATCCTGCAGATCATGGGCACTTCGATCGTAGGCGCCATTGCGGCCGAGGAGCTGACGGCGGTCGCCAACAACCTCGTCATGCAGACCTTCCGCAGCTTCGAGGTCTACATCATCATCGCGGTCATCTATTTTGTGCTGGTACAGGCCGCCAGCCTGCTCTTCGCCGGCTTCGGCAAGCTCATATTCAGGTGGAAGCAATGAGCCTGCGCGATTTCGGCCCCACCGAATTGATGTTCCTGCTGCTTGCGACGCGCTGGACGATCCTGCTGGCGCTGATCGCCTTTGCCGGCGGCGGCCTGATCGGTCTGGTGGTGGCGGCGATCCGCGTCGCGCCGGCGCGGCCGTTGCGCTGGCTGGCCGCCGGCTACATCCAGTTCTTCATGGGCACGCCGATCCTGATCCAGCTGTTCATGGCCTATTACGGTTCTTCGTTCCTCGGCTACCGGCCGGACCCGTGGGTGGCGGCGGCAGTGACCTTTTCGCTCAACGGCGGCGCCTTCTTCGGCGAGATTTTTCGCGGCGCCATCGAAGCGATCCCGAAGGGGCAGTGGGAAGCCGCGACCGCGCTCGGTTTCCGCTTCACGCGAACGCTGCGGCTGGTGATCATCCCACAGGCGGTGCGGCTGATGCTGCCGCCGACCGTCGGCTTCATGGTGCAGATCGTCAAGACGACGTCGATCGCCTCGCTGATCGGTCTGACCGAGCTCGCGCGCGCCGCCACACAGGTCAACACGGTGACCTTTCAGCCGGTCATGGTGTTCGGCACGGTGTCGCTGATCTACTTCGCTCTGTGCTGGCCGCTGTCGCTCTATGCCGGTTATCTCGAGCGTCGTTTCGCCACCGGAATGACGCGCAAGGTCGAAGCGCCGCTGGTGATGTCGGCTGTCTAGCTCATCCCCTGAACGCCGGCAGGGTCAAGCCCTTGACGCCGACGTCGAGCGCAAACAATCCGCCCGGATTCTTCTGGTCGACAAAGTGGCTGGCCGGGCGCCGGAGCACGGCCGAGGTGACATAGAGGATGTCTAGATCCTTGCCGCCGAATTCGCAGCAGGTCGGTAGGTCGGTCGGCAGCAGCACCGTCTGCATCAGCTCGCCCTTGGGATCGTAGCGGCAGACCTTGCTGGTCACCGGGATGGTCACCCAATAGCAACCCTCGGCATCGACGGTGGCGCCGTCGGCGACGCCGCCGGTCACCGTCATGTCGATGAAGGTGCGGCGGTTTTCGATGCCGCCCGTGGCGGGGTCGAAATCATAGGCCCAGACCGCGCCGGCATGGCTGTCGGAGAAATACATGACCTTTGAATCCGGGCTCCAGGCCAGCCCGTTGGAGCAGCCGATGCCGTCGATCATCTTGTGTACCGAAAGGTCGGGATCGAGCCGGTAGAGCGCGCCGATGAATTCGATCGGCTGGCCCGGCACCTCGAACATGGTGCCCGACCAGAACCGGCCCTGGCGGTCAGGCTTGCCGTCGTTGAAGCGGGTCTTCGGCATATGCGCTTCCGGGTCGACGATCGCTTCGAACGTGCCGGTCGCCGGATCGAAGAAATGGAAGCCGTTAGTCATCGTCAGGACCAGGCCGCCCTTCTCGCGCAGGCCGAGGCAGCCGAGATATTCCGGCGTCTCGAACACATCGTCCTTGCCGGTCGACGGATCGTAGCGGTGGATCAGCTTCTTCCAGATGTCTATCCACCAGAGCACACCGGCCTTGGGGTCCCAAAGCGTGCCTTCGCCAAGCTCGGCTCCGGCATCGACGACGCAAGAAATTTCGACCATGGTCAGCCCTCTCTTCTGCGCAGCCTGCCGCCGAGGCCGGCGAAGGTCTCGCTGCCGATCGACACAGTGAGCAGGATCACCGCGCCGTAGACGATGAGCAGTGCGCCGCTCGACAGGTTGAGCGCCGGCAGCAGTCCGGTGAGGATTGTCAGCACCATGGCGCCGGCGACGGTGCCGAGATAGTGGCCGCTGCCGCCGAGGATCGAGGCGCCGCCGATGGCGACCGCCGCGATCGAGGTGAACAGATAGGCGTCGCCCATGCCGAGATAGGCCTGGCCGGAATAGCCGGTCAGAAGCATGCCGGCAAAGGCGGCGGTGAGGCCCGAGATGACATAGGTCAGGATGGTGGTGCGCGCCGTCGGCACGCCGGAGAATTCGGCCACGGTGGCGCTGGTGCCCAGCGCATAGAGATGGCGGCCGAACGCCGCCTTGGAAAGCAGCAACGTCGCCACCAGGGTCAGAGCCAGCCAGATCAGCGCGATCACCGGGAAACCGCCAATGCGCCCGACCGACAGGAACTGGATCAGGGCCGGCGCCGAAGGGGTCGGCGAACCGCCGGTCAGCACCAGGATCAACCCTTGCAGGATGACGTTGGTGGCCAGCGTCATGATGATCGGCGGTACGCCGAACTGGGCGACCCCGACGCCGTTGATCAGGCCGATAAAGGCGCCGCCGGCAAGCAGCAACGGCATGACCCAGACCAGTGGCACGTCCTGGCCGCCGCATAGCAGCGCCATGACGATGGCCGCCGAATTGAGCACCCAGGGCACCGACAGGTCGATGCCGCCGCCGATGATGACGAAGGTCTGGCCGAGCGCGACGATGCCGACGAAGGCCGCCAGCACGACGGTGGAGCGCATGTTGGAGACCGACAGGAAGCCCGGCGAGAACAAAGCCGTGACCAGGAGCAGCACGACCATGCCGGCATAGGCGAGCACGATGAGGCGGTTGCGGGCGAGGAAGGCGCTCATTGGACACGGTTCCTTGCGGCCTTTTCGGCGACGGAACTCGCCAGCACCGAGAGCAGAAGGATGACGCCGGAAGCAACCGGCTGCCAGTAGCTCGACACATGCAGGACGAAGACCAGATTGCCGATGAGGGTCAGCACGAAGGCGCCGATCAGGGTGCCGGCCAGATGCCCGCGGCCGCCAAACAGGCTGACACCGCCGATGACCGCCGCCGCCACCGAAGGCAGGATGTAGTCCTTGCCGATGGTCGGGGAGCCGGCGCCGGTCTGTGTCGTCAGGTAGAGCGCCGCACCCGCCGCGAACAGGCCTGAGAGACCGTAGGTGATGACAT
>NZ_RZRQ01000459.1:0-3576 GCF_003997785.1 Mesorhizobium sp. M7D.F.Ca.US.004.01.2.1
GTCAGATCACGTAGGATCGGAGAGGCTCGAAGCCGTTGAAGGCGACCGCCGAATAGGTGGTCGTGTATGCCCCGGTACCTTCGATCAGCACCTCGTCGCCGATGGTCAGCGACAAAGGCAGCGGATAGGGCGTCTTCTCGTACATCACGTCGGCCGAATCGCAGGTCGGGCCGGCGAGCACGCAGGGTGCTGTCTCCGTGCCGTCATGCGCGGTGACGATCGGGTAGCGGATCGCCTCGTCCATCGTCTCGGCCAGGCCGCCGAACTTGCCGATGTCGAGGAACACCCAGCGCACATTGTCGTTGGCGGCCTTCTTCGAGATCAGCACGACTTCCGACTTGATGACGCCGGCATTGCCGACCATGCCGCGGCCCGGCTCGATGATGGTCTCGGGAAGCGCATTGCCGAAATGCTTGCGCAGCGCCGAGAAGATCGCCTGGCCATAGGCCTGGGCCGCCGGCACGTCACGCAGATAGCGCGTCGGGAAACCACCGCCCATGTTGACCATCTTCAAGACGATGCCTTCCTCGGCGAGCGTCGCGAACACCACCTTGGCGTCGGCCAGCGCACGGTCCCAGGCGGTCAGGTCGGTCTGCTGCGAGCCGACATGGAACGACACGCCATAGGCGTCGAGGCCGAGCCCCTTGGCATGGCGCAGCACGTCGACGGCCATCGCCGGCACGCAGCCGAACTTCCGCGACAGCGGCCACTCGGCGCCCTCGCCATCGGTCAGCACACGGCAGAACACGCGGGAGCCTGGAGCGACACGGGCGATCTTCTCGACCTCTTCGACGCAATCGACGGCGAACAGGCGGATGCCGAGCTGATAGGCGCGTGCGATGTCACGCTCCTTCTTGATGGTGTTGCCGAAGGAGATGCGGTCCGCCGGCGCACCGGCGTCCATCGCCATCTCGACTTCGGCAACGGAAGCGGTGTCGAAGGACGAGCCCATCGCAGCAAGCAGGCGCAGGATTTCCGGCGCCGGGTTTGCTTTCACCGCATAGTAGATCTTCGAATCGGGTAGCGCCTTCTCGAAGGCGCGGAAATTGTCGCGCACGACGTCGAGGTCGACGACGAGGCAGGGGCCGGTCGGACGTCGGGTGGCGAGGAAGTCAAGGATGCGCTGGGTAGCCATCGGGGTCTCTCCATCAGCGCCTTTCGGCGCGCAATAAAGCTGCGGAACGCGGGCTGTCAGCCTCGCGAACACGCGGTGGACAAAGGCGGGACGGAAATCCATGGAACCAGCCGGTGGAGACCCCGGAACCATGAAGCGCCGTCTCGCGGCGGTGAACCTTGGCCTTGCCCGGCCTCGGTTCGCTTTGTCTGCCTTGGCTTGGATGGGAGACCCGTCCGCACTGCCGGCAATGAAGGTGTGCCTCTTCAGTAACCCCGGTTTTTGGACAACCGGCAGAACACCAGAAAGGCCCGCACCGTCGTTGCTTCAAGGTGTCCTCGGGCTGGCGGTTGGCCGCTAGACCGACTGGAGGGGTTGGCTCCAGTTACCTTACCGATTTCCCTCACCATTCGAGGATCGGCGGACACCCACAGGCACGTGCGACTTTGGGCAAGCGCGATATATGGCTGGTTGCCGTCACAATCAATAAAAATCGTATCCCAGGTTGTAAAATTTCTGGCATCGAACGATGTTGCGGCAACCGTATCCGGATATCGAACGATGACAGGCACGCACGGCCCTCTCAACGCCTTTCTCTATCTTCGCCAGATGCCGGTGGCACATGCCGAACTCGGGCCCCTGGCCGGCCTGCGGCTGGCCGTCAAGGACATCTACGACGTCGCCGGCTACCGCACCGGCTGCGGCAATTCCAGGAAATTCGCTGAAAGCCCCGCCGCTTCGCGCACGGCACCCGCCGTGCAGATGATTCTCGATGCCGGCGCACGCTTCGTCGGCAAGACGCAGACCGACGAGCTTGCCTTCGCGCTGTTCGGCCAGAATGCGCATTTCTCGTTTCCGGTGAACCCGGCAGCGCCCGACCGCGTCACCGGCGGCTCGTCATCGGGATCGGCGGCGGCAGTGGCGGGCAGGCTGGCCGATATCGCCACCGGCTCCGACACCGGCGGCTCGATCCGCGCGCCGGCGAGCTTCTGCGGATTGATCGGGCTGCGCACCACACATGGCCGCATTTCGCTCGATGGCTCGATGAAGCTGGCCCCGAGCTTCGACACGTTCGGCTGGTTCGCCGACGATATCGAGACCTATGAGACCGTCGGCAAGCTGCTGCTCGGCCGCGACCCGCACCAGCACACGCTCGACCGGCCGCTGGCGCTGGAATGGCTGGATGGGATGGTCGCCCGCCCAGCGATTGCCGAATATGCAGGAATGAAGGCGCTGGCGAGCGCGGTCTTCGGCCCGCCTTTGACGCAGGCAATCCGCTTCACCTCATCCGCGGATGAACTCTACTGGTGCTTTCGCCGGCTGCAGGCCAGGGAGGCCTGGGCGGTGCATGGCGAATGGATCACAAGCGGTGAGCGCGACCTCGGCCCCGGCGTTGAAGAGCGCTTCGGCTTTGGCCGTGCCGTCGACGACAAGACAGCCCAGGCTGAAAAGGTGCGCCGGCTGACCTTTCGCGGCGAACTGAGCGCCCTGCTCGGCAAGGACGGCTTCCTTGTCCTGCCGACGGTGCCGGGCCCAGCGCCCTACGTCGACAGCACGCCGGAGCAGTTCCAGGCCTATCGCGAACGGGCGCTCCAGCTTCTGTGCCTGGCCGGCCTGTCCGGCTTCTCGCAAATCACCCTGCCCATCGGCTCGGTCGCCGGCGCCCCGTTCGGCCTGTCGCTGCTTGGGCCTTCCGGCAGCGACATTGCCCTGATACGGCTCGGCCGGAAACTCCTCGACGCGGCACGAAAGGCCTGACCATGGACACACTGACCCGCATGCGTGCCTTCATCGACGTGGTCGAAGCCGAGGGCTTTTCGGCGGCGGCGCGCAAGATCGGCCGTTCCAAGGCCCTTTTGTCGAAATATGTGCGCGAGCTGGAAGACGAACTCGGCGCGCTGCTCCTCAACCGCACCACGCGCCAGTTCTCGATGACCGAGGCCGGCCACACCTATTACCGGCGCGCCTCGGAGATCGTGCGCGAGGTCGACAGCCTGGCCGACGCCGTGCGCGAATCCTCCGGTGACGTGCGCGGCCGGATCAAGCTGTCAGCGCCGCGCACCTTCGCCGACGCGCCGATCGGCCAGTCGCTGATCGATTTCGCCAAGCAGCATCCCGACATTGTGCTCGACATCCAGCTCGACGACCGCTTCGTCGATTTGGTCGAGGAAGGCTTCGACCTGGCGGTGCGCATCTCGCGGCTGGAAAACTCGTCGCTGATCGCCAGGCGGCTGGCGCCATTTTCGATAAAGCTCTGCGCCTCTCCCGAACTGATCGCCAAGCATGGCACGCCGACACGGCCGCAGGATCTCAGCCGAATGCCCTGCATCGTCGACACCAATGGCCGCGGGCTGAACAACTGGCCGTTCAAGGGCGACAATGGCGATCCGGTGAGCGTTTCGGTGTCGGGTCCGATCGAGGTCAACAGCCCAATGACGGCGAGAGCCGCGGCCGTGGCGGGG
>NZ_RZRQ01000045.1:0-26625 GCF_003997785.1 Mesorhizobium sp. M7D.F.Ca.US.004.01.2.1
GGCACCACCAGCACCGGCCGGCCGGCGTCATAGACCAGCGTGTCGACATCCGCGCTCGGGTCACCGCCCGTTTCGCGCTGCGCCGCTATGATCAGGTCGGCGGCCCGCACGCTTGAAATCCCGGTCAGCGCACTGTCGCCCGAAAAACTCTCCAGGCTTCGCCACTCGAAGGATAGACCGGAATTCTCGATATGCCTGAGAAACACGGCCTGCAGCTTTTCGGCCCGCTCCCGGTTCATGTCGGCCGAAACCTGCAGGAACTCGGTGTCCGGAAAGCCTGTGGCAGAGGTGTAGGGCACGGGAAGCGTTTCGGCGTGGATGCCGATCAGATGGCTCTGGAACCGGGTGGCGAGCGGAATGGCACAGTCGAGCACCCGCTCCGCGTCCTGCTCGTTCTGCAGAATGGCGACGATGGTTTTGAATCGCATGATGATCCCTCAGTCTACGAGCTATCGAACTCGCGCCGAGGAAACGTTGCAGCGTCGTGCTTGGTTCCGGTCTGGACCGGATCAGCCGGGATTGTGGCGAACCCGGTGACCATTGCCTCGACATCGGCGCGGGCGGCGTCCAGCGCCTCCTGGCTGCGGGCACGCACGACCAGTTCGGTCCAGAACTTGCCGTCGCCATATTTCGGGTAGGAGCCGATGATCGTGTCCGGATGCGCTTTCTGGATGTCGCCCAGCGGCCCGCCGATGAGGCCTTCGCCGAACGGGCAGGGCACGGTTGCCGACAGCATTTTCGTGCCGGCCTTCAGCGTCGGCACGACATTATCGAGCATGGCCTGGAAAATCGATGGCACACCGGCCATGACATGGACGTTGCCGATGCGGAAGCCGGGCGCGACCGACACCGGATTGTCGATGAGATCGGCGCCTCGCGGCATCCGTGCCATGCGCTTGCGGGCCTCGGTATATTCGATGCCGCGTGCGGCATAGCTTGCCTCCAGCGTCGCGTAGGCCTTGGCATCGTATTCACAAGGCACGCCGAAGGCCTTGGAAATGGAATCGGCCGTGATGTCGTCATGCGTCGGGCCAATGCCGCCGGTGGTGAACACATAAGTGTAGCGGACGCGCACGGCATTCACCGCAGCAATGATCTCGTCTTCCTCGTCCGGGACTATGCGCACTTCCTTCAGGTCGATGCCGATCGCTGTCATGATGTCGGCGAGATGGCCGATGTTCTTGTCCTTGGTGCGGCCAGACAGAATCTCATCGCCGATGACGAGCATGGCGGCGGTTACGATTTCAGGCATGGGAAGCTCCGGCAAGAAAGGTCGCCTGAGATAGCGCGGCGCGGCAGCGGCCGCAATGCCGCCCCCGTTTCGATGCAAGGTTGCAGCGGCACCGGATGCGGCTAAGCTCAACCAGGCTCTGATCCGGGTGAACAATGCTCCTGTCGATTCTGTCGTGGCTGCTGGTCGTTCTGGTGTTGCTGGCAGTCTTGGGGATCGCCAGTCTGGTGCTGGCGACGCTGTGGATCGCTGCCAAGGCCGAAAGGCTGGTGCCGCCGGTCGGAAAATTCATCGAGATCCACGGCAACCGCATCCACTATGTCGATCAGGGTGAGGGGCGGCCGATCGTCTTCGTGCATGGGCTTGGCGCTCAGCTCCATCATTTCCGGCACACTCTGTTCGGACGATTCGGCCCGGGCTACCGGCTGATCGCGCTCGACCGACCGGGTGCGGGCTATTCGGTGCGCGCCAGCGGCGCCTCCGGTGGCCTGCCCGAACAGGCTGGAATCGTGCGAGGCTTCATCGAAGCGCTTGGGCTGGAAAGGCCGCTGGTGGTCGGTCATTCCCTCGGCGGCGCCATCGCGCTGACCCTTGCCGTGGAGCACCCCGAGGTGATTTCCGGCATCGCCTTGTTGTCGCCATTGACCCACATGGAAGCCGGTGCGCGTGAAAAGCTGGGCTCGCTCTATATCCCGTCACGCCTATGGCGTCGGATCATGAGCTATACCCTGGCGATACCGACGAGCCTTAGATATGCGCGGCCGACAATGGAATTCATCTTCGCGCCGCAGGCTTTTCCTGCCGACTACATGGTCGACGGAGGTGGGTGGCTGGGGCTGAGACCAGCCCATTTCTACGCCACGTCCTCCGATGTCGTGGCGGTAGAACAAGATCTCGGCCGCATCGAGGGTCGTTATGGCGAGATCGTCATGCCGGCCGGCATTCTTTTCGGTACGGTCGATCGTGTTATCGATATCCGTACCCACGGCGAGCCCATGCAGAACAAGATCGAAAGGCTTGAGTTCGAATCTGTCGACGGCCTCGGGCACATGCCGCAATTCAACGAGCCGGAACGGGTCATCGCGTTCATCAAACGCATTGCGGCCCGTGCTTTCCGATCCGACATCAACCCGGCTTCACAACAATTTCAATGAACCATTCGGCTCATTGGCGGGTTTTACCCGTGTCGCACCCAAGGCGGCCAAGACACGGAGTAATTCAATGTACAGGAAACTTCTCGCAGCATCCGTTCTGACGATCGGTCTCGCCACATCGGCGATGGCGCAGTCGTCGGACGGCAATCATCAAGATTGGCTCCACCACAACTGGCTCTTCGGCAATGAGGATTCATCGTCTGTGGACACTACCACAACCGGTAGCATCAATGGCGACAGCTCCGGGCTGAACACCCTCGGCAACCCCGGCGCAGCCGGGCCTTGCGCCTCCAACACCGCCGGTCCTGATGCGAATGCTCAGGGGAACGTCAACGACCAGTACTGCGGCAAATAGTCAGCCGCAGGCTTCTGCCGCCGCGAGACGCCCTTCTCTCCGGGCGTCCGCGGTCGGCTCCCTGACGAAGGGTCAGTCGGAGACCTCTGTCTGCGGTCGATCCCGGCCATCGGCCAGTTCCTCATGCCATTTGCCTTCGGCGTCCTCGTACTGGATGCCGTCCGTGGCTCCGGCGACTTGCTGCTCGGCCGAGGCGATTTCGGCGGCGCGCAAGGCGTCCTGATGGGTGGGAAACGTCTCCGAAAAGGTCGCTCCGACCTTGTAGGCCCAGCCGCCGTCATGCTCGACGACCTTGTAAGTCAGCTTCGCCATGAAAACCTCCAGTTGAAAGGTCCGTCTGCTCAATGCAGCCGGTCGTCTGGCAGTCTGTCGTCGGGCACCAGCACTTCCGATTCCTTGGCGGCTTCAATCAGCGCCCGGCGCGCATCTGCAGTCGAACGATAACCTTCCAGTACTTTGAGGCAAGTGTCGAGGGCATCACGATGGCGCGGGCCGCGATTGAGCGGCCACACGGTCATCAGGCACTCCGCCGCCTCCTGGGCGCTGCGGATATGGCGATATTTGCCGACGTGGCCAAGTTCGACGACGACCGGCACTTCAAAAGGTTTGTTGTCCATCATGGCCGCAACGCAAAGCAGCCAATTTGGTTGCAACCATGGTCTTCAGCCTGCGCCCAAAAGTCGCGTCGCGTTTGCGACGCGACTTAGGTCTTTGTTTGATGCATGTCGTTATCCCAAAACCGGATCCACTTTTGGGCGACATGCACTGATGTCTCAGTAGCCGCAATCGTTGCGCAGCCAGCGTGCGTTTGCCCAGCCGGTCCGGCCGCCGATTTCGACCTGATACCAGTTGCCGCGTCGGTCGAAGATCTCGGTATGATCGCCATTGAACAACTGGCCGATCATCCGCGACGATGAGTTCGGCCGTGTCCGCACAGCAAGAAAGCCGCTTCCTGTCGCCAGATTGTAGCGGCCGGACAGGCCGTGCACCGTGCCCTCGCAATATTGTGCGCCGGCCGGCGTCGATGTGCCGATCCAAAGTCCGGCCACAACGGTCAGCGCTGCAACCGGCAAGAATGCCCTGAACGACATGATCTCCTCCCAAGCCCGGCCACGCCGCCGCAGCCTCACCCAACGTAACATGTTGCGAGTAAAATTGAAGCGAAGCTGTGGCAAACTGTCCAGGGCTAGGAGGCAACACCGCGCCGGTAGAGAACGCGCCGATCAGTCCGCCGCCTTCATCCAGTGCTGCATCGTGGTCACCGAACGGGCAAGCTGTGGCGCCGGGTGGATTGTCTCGCTGAATGTCGCCGCCGCACGCCATCCCCAGCGCGGATCGGCAAGGAAGGCGCGCGCCAGTGCCACCATGTCGGCGCGGCCCTCAGTGAGGATCGCTTCGGCCTGCTTCGGGTCGTCGATCAGGCCGACCGCACGGGTCGGAATATCCGCACCCTTGCGCACGGCTTCCGCCAGATGCACCTGGTAGCCGGGACCGGTGGGCAATTTCTGCAACGGTGAATTGCCGCCGCTCGAGCAGCAGAGATAGGCGACACCCACGGCCTTGAGTGCTTTCGCGACTTCGATCGCGTCCTCGACGTCGAAGCCGCCATCGACCCAATCCTTCACCGACAGCCGCGCGCCGAGCATCAGCCTTGGCGTTGCCTTCCGCACCGCCTTGGCGATCTCGACGACAAGACGCATGCGGTTTTCCAGCGAGCCGCCCCAGCGGTCAGTGCGCTGGTTGGACAAGGGCGACAGGAACTGGAAGATCAGATAGCCGTGCGCGGCATGCAGTTCGAGGAAATCGAAGCCAGCGCGCTCGGCACGCCTCGCCGCATCAGTGAAGCGTTCGATGAGCTGCAGGATCTCCTCGTCCTCCAGCGCGTGCGGCACGTTCCAGCCGGTATCGTAGGCGATGGCCGAGGCCGACACGGTCTGCCAGGGATCCTCGTTTGGCTGCAGCGGACCGCCGCCCTCCCACGGCTTGCGGTTCGAGGCCTTGCGGCCGGCATGGGCAAGCTGAGAGCCGAATTTCGTACCGGGTGCGGCGACGCGTCTTGCCGCATCCAGCGTCCGGCGGGCGGCGGCCTCATTGTCTTCGGAATAGAGGCCGAGGCAGCCATGCGTGATGCGCCCGCGCCGCTCGACATCGGTCATCTCGACCGTGACCATGCCGGCGCCGGACATGGCGAGGTTCATCCAGTGATAGAGGTGCCAGTCGCTGGCCGAGCCGTCTTCGGCCGAATACTGGCACATCGGCGCGACCGCGATGCGATTGGGGAAGGTGAGGCCGTCGAGAGTGATCGGCTGGAAAAGCGATGCTGTCATGAAATGGGGCTCCGGGAGGGGTAAGCCGCTATCTAGGCAATGGATCGGAAGCGCGCCAGACACGAGACGGTGAAACGCCTTTTTGAACCGATTGTCTACATTGCGCAAATGCCGGTTCGCGGCTACGCCTCGGCCGGGTAGCATGGAGACCGTGATGGAAGATCGCATTCGCATCCGTTCGGAAGAGATACTCTCCGACGACTGGGCCGTCCTGAAGAAGACCGTCCTCGACTACCGCCGGCGTGACGGCGAGTGGGAGACGCAGGTACGCCAGACCTATGATCGCGGCGACGGCGCTGTGATCCTGCCTTACGATCCTTCGCGTTCGACCGTGCTTCTGGTGCGCCAGTTCCGCTATCCCGCCTACGTCACCGGCCATCGCGAGCCGCTGATCGAGGCCTGTGCCGGGCTGCTCGACGAGAACGATCCAGAGACCGCCATCCGCAAGGAAGCCGAGGAAGAACTCGGCTACCGGCTGCAGAACGTCGAGCGGCTTTTTTCGCCCTATATGAGCCCGGGCAGCGTCACCGAACGGCTCTGGTTCTTCGTCGCCCGCTATTCGCCCGCCGACCGCATCTCGGCCGGCGGCGGCGCGCCGGAAGAGGGCGAGGACATCGAGGTGTTGGAAATGCCGCTCGACGAGGCGCTGGCCGGCATCTCCGACGGTCGCATCATCGATGCCAAGACGATTATTCTGATCCAGCATCTGAAGCTGAACCCGATCCCTGCTTGACCCTCTGCGGCTATCCGGCGCCTTGCCGGCATCGGAGCGCTGGAAAATGGGTGCCATCAAAGCAGGTCATGGATGGCCGCGAGGGCGCTTCTCGAGGGCAGGACAGACGAAGCGCTGTCGGCTTTGCGTTTTGGGAACCATTTTAGTGCTAGCTAATTGAATCGTGGTTTTGCGAGTCAAGCATGCGTTTGAAGTCCATCAACCGTTCACTGCTGGATTTACGGAAAGAATAACACCATGCCCCCCATTGATCCGCCAATGGAGCGACGCTCTCACGCTCGTGGGATTGTCCTGAAGGATGCGACGATCATCACGGACGATGCGAAGATCGGTTGCTCCGTTAGAAATCAACACGCTCATGGTGCGGAATTGCGGGTGGACCCCGGCGTCACAATTCCAGACCGTTTCGTCCTTCTAGTGCCTGAAGATGACGCCAGCTATCGAGCTGTGGTGCGGTGGCGAAGGCGTGAGCGCCTTGGCATTCAAATATACTGAGTTGGGAGGTCGCGTGCCTATTCGGAGAAAAGCAACGGAAGCAGGGATTTTTGATCCATCCGAACTGGCCTTGTTGGGGCGCGTTTTTGAGCAACTTAAGCTCAACAGCCAATCGACTGAAGCGCGCAGCGCGCTCGCGTCTCGGATCATCGCAAACTACATGGCCGGCGTAACTGACGAGCTAGAGCTGGTTTCGCTTTCCAGGCAACCCTTGGGCCGCTAGAGCAATTCCAGGAAAAGTGTGAAACGGTTCTCCGTGCGGAATTGCGTTAAAACAAAGAGCTCTTGGTCGGCAGGACTTCAGTCTTAATTGAGACGTGGCTAATATAGATATACGCTGGTCGGTGCGGGGCAAGATCCCAAACCAAGCCCACCCGCAACGGCCCGGCACGACCCCAACGTCCCCCGACTGCGAGCGTGCCGGGCCGTTTGTTATGCGGCGCGCAGCCGTCTGGCGCGTGTTCCTTCGGTTCGGCTCGTTTGCCAATGATTTTGATTTAGAGCAATGCAGCTTCGGGTTGTCGACCGTAGAAAATTGGCTGCAACCGTAGGGACTTGGACATGACTTTTCATGCAACGACCAGTCGCACTGTGCTCGGCACAGTCGTCTCCATTCCAGCAATAGGAGCCGCTGCAGTGGAAAGGGCTTCTGCTGCAAACTTGAACGAAAGGCCGATCCTGGCAAGCTTTCGGCGTTGGGTGGCGCTCAGGGAATCGATCTCCTTTGACATTTCCGACAATGATCTGGTTCGCGTGTATGCTGACATGTCCAGCATCGTGGAAACCATGCTCGCAACCCCGGCCACAACCACCTATGAGTTCGCGGCGCAGTTCATGGTCGTTTGTAGCGGCGAGGAGATCGAATATCGGCGAGCCGGCCGCGAGCTCTATGCTCACGCGCAAACCCTTGTCGGTATGGCGTCACTGTGAGCAGGACACCGGCGCTGCCCCTTCAGTTCATGGTTCGTGTCGCGACGCCTGACATTTGATGGCTGCGCTGGGAACGCCGTCGTTTCCGGGCTGGTTCAAGCCGAATCTTGCACAAATCACAGCAGTGGTGCGGACGACGGGAATCGAACCCGTACGATCAGAGATCGAGGGATTTTAAGTCTGATTTTCTGTGGTGTGGGCGACGGGGGTCGAACCCGTAAGTCCTTGAAAGGACGAGGGGTTTTAAGCCCCTTGCGTCTACCAGTTTCGCCACGCCCACGGCACAGTGGCACACGTTTGGCACAGCTTTGGCACACTGTCACGCACGTCTTAGTCGGCGGCCCCGTAGGCGACAAGCAGCCGCACTTGGTCGGCCTCCTGTTTGTCCAGAACCATGCGGTGGCTCCTGCCGTTCGAGTGGCCGCGAAACTGCCAAACCGTCTGCCAGTTGTCGTCCGAGAAGTAGACGCGACCGTCCAGCATCTCGACCTTCTTCCGCTCAGGCTTGGGCGTGGGCTTCCTCATGCTGCCTCTAGAGCCTTTGCGGCAACGTCGAGGTTCTCAGGGATCAGGTGGGAGTATCGTAGTGTCATCTGGATGCTCTTGTGACCCATCCACAGCTTGATGCGCTGCAGATCGACGCCACCCAGGGCGAGCCGGGTTGCGCAGGTATGACGCAGCATGTGCGGGACAAAGTTCGGATCATCCTCGGCCTCGAAGTGCGCCCGGAGACGTTCCCAGTGGCCACGGAAGGTGTCCCTCGGGTACTCGGCGAACGGCATGTCGGCGTTGGTGGTCTTGCAGATTTCGTCCCATGCCACCTTGGCCGTGGCCGTCAGGATGATGCGCCGCGTGGTGCCGTTCTTGGTCTCGCGGAACGTCACGAAGCCGCCATGCACGTCCTTGCGGGAGAGCTTGTAAGCCTCGCCCACTCGGCAACCGGTGTGCAGCAGGAAGCGCGTCAGGGCGCTCGCCTCGACCAGCCCGGCGTGTTTGAAGAACAGGTCGGCCTTGTGTTCGTCGGCCTTCGTCCACACGCGGTCGCGGGCGTTGCCTTCCTTCGGGCGCTTCCACGTCGGCATGATGGTGATCAGGTCCATGAACAGCGCTCGCTTGAGGACCTTCGACAGAACGGCGAGCTTGCGGTTGATGGTGCCGCCAGCCTTCCCGTCGTTCATCATCTTGGTGATCATGCGGTCGCACATGTGCTTGTCGATGGACGTGAGGGCCGTGTCAGCCGGGATGTAGCGGTACAGGACCCGCAGGTTCGTGTGGATGGCGAACTGGGCTTTGTTCTCACCCCATATCCGGTTGAACTGCTCGTTCACGAAGGGACCAAAGGTGGTCGTGGTGGTCGGCGCGAAGCCGCTGGCGATTGCCCGCTCGTAGGCCTCGGCCTCCGCCTGGGTGGCGAAGGTTGGTCGCTTTCGGACGCCGTCGATGAGGACGTCAGCTTGCCATCGTTTACCCCGTTGCCTTGCCACTTGCCTTCACTCCTCTGATCAGTTCGTTGATGAACGCCGTGCCCTTGTTCGTGAGCGCCAGCGACCGCTTGCGGCGATCCTGCGGGTCGAAGTCGATGGTGATGTACTCAAGCCCACCCCGCATGTCCTTGTGGCCTTCGCCCCAGTAGTAGACATTCCGCGACGAGGTGCCCGACTGCATCCCGACGTTCTTCTCGATGTCCTGCACAGATATTGCGTCGCCCTTTGATCGGGCCGCTGCGATCTCCAGCAGCGTGAGGACGGTCGACACCTGCATCTTGGTGTCATGCTGCGCGAACTTGCGCAGGCCGCTGATCACGGCCATCAAGGCTCCGTAATCAGACATATCGAGGAGTTCGGTCATCGTGGTTTTCCCTGTTGGTTAGCCGCACCTCTTCTCTAACAGAGAGGTTGCGTTATCGTCAACTTCTGCGCGAGTGCAGACGATTGGAGTGACGTCAAAATCATCGGCGTCGGCTGCGAGGCCGTCCTTGATCATCTGGTGCCCGATCAGACACGCATCCCAGTGATCCTTTGAGGCGGCGAGCATTTCGCATACGGGGTTGCCGCCGTCTTTCGTGAAGATAATCCGCATTTTAACTAAAGTTCCTCGTTCCCAGTTGCCGATAGGTCGCGCAGGTCACCCCTTGCACCCCCGTATAAGGATGCCTGCGCTACCGTCGGTGTAATTTTCAGAAACATTCAGTGAACGCAACTGACGGAATGTCGCATTGACTACGCTGCGAGGCTGTACTCGGCGTAACGCTGACCCGTGTGGTCGACCTTCATCTTCCGCTCGATCTTGTGACCGGCCTCTTTCAGGTCGACGATGCGGCGGGATAGGGAGCGAACCTTGAGGACATTCGCGGCCTGCACCCCGGTGATCCGGCCAGACGCCTGCAGCATCTTGAGGACGTCGCGGGCCTGAGGGGTCAAAGGCTTGGTTTTCACGGGTTCGTGACCAGCCGCAGGCTCGGCCAGGGCGAAGCTCTCCGGGTAGTAGCCGCCGTTGTTCTGCGACCATGCCTTGATCGGGTCCGTCCAGATCACGTCGAGGTACGAGGCACCATACTGGCTGTGGTATCCCTTGGGGCCGACGATGGCCGTGGCACCCGGCAGGGCGTTCATCTGTCCCTCATGGGCCAGCAGGATTAGCTTTGTGCCAGCGGTCAAAGTGCGAGCGAGGGCGACGGTGAGAGCGGTCTTTGTCATGAAATTAACTTTCCTTGCTTGAATGTTGTGGACAGGTGATTTGGGTTGCGGATCAGTCCCGAGGGGCCGGTGAGATTTCCCTGCGGATCAGCGTCAGGGCGTTGTCGAGGCCGTAGTAGGCGCTCTTGATGGTGCGCTCGGCGTCCTTCGGGTCATTGACCTTCTCGATGGCCGAGGCTGCGGCGACGATGGTGTCGGTCAGCAGCGTGATGATCTTCTGCGTGTGCATGTTTCAGTCCCTCCCATTGAGCCAGCGGTCGAGCCAGCCTTGCTTCTCGGTGTCGGTACAGGTGTTCACGGCAGAACCTCTCGATAGGTTGTGGTTGGGCGGCGTCCCTTGATCCAAGGGGGCGTGATCTTCCAGAATGTGCGACCGTTCGCGGTGATCAGGTCTACCCGCTCGGCCTCTTGCGCTTGCGCCGGAAGGTCGCCACGGCGGCGCATCCATAGAGGACGGCGAAAGCTGCGAGGGTGATAAGCGCGGCGGTGTCGCGGCTGATCAGATGGCTCATGCATCGCACCTCCAAGCGTCGATCCTGACGGGCTTGTTGCGGACGACGACCTTGCGGCGTCCGGCGAAGATTTGAGCGACCAGCAGGCAGGCCTTGCGGGTCCGGTGGAAGCCCATGAGGGTCTTGCCGCCGTCCTTATGCTCGTTGTGCAGCAGCCAAGTGTCGCCGCTGGTGGTGCGTTCGGCCAGCTTCTGGCAGACGTATGTGATGTTCATATCTTGACCCTCTCCAGCCACTGACAGCCGCGCTGGTTGCGGATGCTCCTAAGGATGCCGGTGTCCTTGCCAGCCATGTGCCGCCCCTTGTAGGCGTAGGACAGCCACGCGGCTTGGAGGTACTGCCGCCACTCGCGGCCATACTCGGCCTTGAAGGCCAGAAGCGCCTCGCGCTCCTCGTCGGTGATGGGTGTGTCGCTCATGGTGTCCTCAGGAGTAGGAGGGCGGGAACGACGCAGACGAACGTCCACGTCAGCAGTCCGATTGCGATCCACGGCATCACGCGGCCTCGCGGTACAGGAAGGGAGCCGCAGGGAGCTTACCCCACTGGTCGGCCATGGCGTTGGCGATGCCGTCGAAGAACTTCGAGCGCTCGGCCCACCGGGCGGGACCCGGCGAGACGGAATGCACCCGCTGCTCAGGCTTGGCGTCCGAAGGGAGCCCCAAGGCGTCACGGCATTCGTCCCATGTCCGATAGGTCGGCACGAGCGGGTCGAGACCACGCATCCAGAGGCATGTGCGCTTGCTCTCAGGCTCGCCGTACTGCCACGGCTGGACCGACTGAGCGAACGGGGCGTAGTTGCGGATGCGGTCCTTGGCGTGTTGGTGCATCACAGGGTTCTCGATGCAGACGCGCTCGATGGGCGAGTTCCAGAAGGCCGAGAACAGTTCCGCACCCTCGTCGAGCTTGCGCCACATGAAGGCCAGGCGCTCGTCGCGGCTCATGGTCTTGTAGGCAGCGATCTCGACCGCGCTGTAATGCTCGGCGGTGAGCTTGCCGGGCGGCTCAGAGAGCCACCGGACCCCTGAGTTGCACAGTCGAGTGCAAGGCGGATGAGCGACCATGAGGAGGTCCCAGCCATCGTTCAGGAAGTCGCGGGCATCGCCGATCAGGTGCTTGTTCGAGCGATCAGCAGACGGCAGGAGGTCACAGGACCACGCGTCGTGACCACGGGCGGCGAAGGCGCGGCGAACGGTGCCCGAGTATTCGCAGGCGACGAGGACCCGCAGCGGCTTGTCGGTTTGGGTATAGGTCATTTCGAGGCTCCCGCGAGGAGTTGCTTACGGGCGGCAGCGTCCAGCCCATACGGGTCGGGTTTGAAGTCGAGGTCGAGGACTTCCAGCGCCTCATCCAAGGCATCGTGCGGGTCGCTCATGATCCGGTGATGCATGAGGTACTGAGCCAGCTTGACCAGCACGGTGACGGTGTGAAGCGACTTGGCGACAGGCTTGCCGGTCATTTGGGTTCCCTCAGGGTCTTGATGAAAAACACGGCGCAGAACGTGATCAGGCCTGACCACAGGACGACGGCGACTAGGCTCTCGACGACGGGCGGGCTCACAGCCACAGCCTCACGAGTTCAGCCACGATGCCCCTTGCGAGGAGCCCGACGATCAGGTCGGAAAAGCACAGGATGTAGACCATCCCGGCCAGCATGGCGGCGGCAGTCCATTCGAGGGCGCTCATTAGAGGAACCTCACGAAGCGGCCACGCTCGGTGATCTTGACGCGGTAAAGCGTTCAACGCCGCGAGGAAGGGAGGCAAGTCCACCTTCTCGTTTGGCGGGAAAAGCTACAACACCAAGGTCGCCGCGACGACCCCGAAGAAGGCCCCGCGCCTACTCCGCGTCCCGACAGCGGTAAGACCGCATCGACCTCCAAGGCCAAGGCTCCCGCCAAGACCGCCACCAGCGCCTATCCAGCCAACATGAGTTCCCGCAAGTCGGTTAGCAATGACACGGCTCGGGCCAACATGGCCAAGCGTCCAGCCTCTACGAGGTCGATGCGGACGGTAAGGCCGTCATGCACGAAGAACCGTACACCAACTGGCGCGGCGACAAGGTGACCCGGCAGAACTACGTCACGATCCCCTCGGAGTCGTGGGCGTTCCGCGTCGTCGTCAAAAGCTTGACGCCGAACCGCAAGGGCAACTCGTTCAGCGACCCGAACGACGTCGTCGTCATCGCCGAGCAGGCCTTCGGCAGCAAATGAGCCCCGAGGACATCGTCCGCGAGGCCGAGGCCGAGCTTGCTCAGGAGGCCTTCCGAGAGGCCGTGGCCGAGGCCAAGACCCGCATCCTATCCCGCAGAGCGCAGCCGTGGTGGCAGCGCCTGATCCCCTTCACCGCGCCGATGAACTGGGAATACATGCGCGATATGCATGAGTACCGGGGGCATCACCTACCGCAGCTTCCGGTCCACCTCATGGGCCGCAAGATCGAGGTCATGCACACCATGGGCAACCACTGGGACAACTTCCGTCCCATCGACGCCCAGCCGCAGTTCATGCCCAACCGGGAACGCAGGAGCCTTGAGGACTTCGTCCACTTCGCCCCGGCCCATACCCGCACCCAGCAACTGATCATCCCCGAGGACAGCGTCGAGGAACTCATGGCCCGCATCCTCAAGATGCAGCAAGGGCCGCGCATCGAGCGCATCCGTGAGGAAGTCCGAGAGGGCGAGCGTGTCTCGTTCCAGCCTCGCCAGAACTTCCACGCTCAGATCATCAGCCTCGCTGCATGAGGACACTGACCCGAGGCACTCACACTGCCTCAGGGAAAACCGCACTGATCCGCAAGGGTCCAAGCGGCACGACCTGGGCGCAGTTCGACGACATCCGCCACCCTCACGCCTACCGCTGGCACCTCTATTTCCGGCGAGACTTCAAGGTCCACGACCTACGGACCACCGAGCCTTGGCAAGTCATCTGACGCCAAAAATCCATCCAAATCAATGCACTATCGGAGATATTTCATGTTCAATTCCGTTTCCAAGATCACCAAAGCCCTCAACAAGATGGTCGACAAGCTCCACGCTCACGCCATCAAGCAGGAAGCCAAGACCGAGCGCCTCGCCGTCGACATCGAGATTTCGACCGCCGCCCATGAGCGCAAGGTTGCCGCCGCCATCGCGGCCCACGAGGCCCACCTGACGAAGCTCGCAACCAAGCGCCTCGACGCATTTGGCGAGCGCGACCGTGCCCTGCAGGTCGCCGAGAAGGTCTCCGCGCTGGTCGGATGACGCGTAACGACTTCTCGAACGAAAGCTTCCCCTCGGACCTCAAGGTCACCCGGAGGGGAGGCGAAATCATCCTGAAATTCCGCACCGCCACCGTCGTGACCACCCCGCAAGGGGCGCTCGCGATTGCCGAAGCTTTGAAAGAGGTAGCAATTGCAGTTCACACCGTTCCCTACCCGTCGCAGAAGATCAAGATCAACGTCTTCAACCCCAACAGTGGCGACCAGATCGCCGACCGGTTCATCAAGCTCTACGGCTGGAAACCGATCGACCTGACGCCCACCGGCAAGCCCAAGATCGACGAAACGATCCTTGAGGACCTTCCGTACCCCGAGGCCGCTGAACTCGCTCGCTACAAGATGATCCAGAAGCGGATCGGACAGATAGCGGAGGGTGATCAGGCCTGGCTGTCGGCGGTCAAGTCTGACGGCAACGTCTACACCACGACCAACACCGGGGGCACGGTCTCAGGCCGCGCCTCGCATTCCAACTTCAACGTCGGACAGATACCGACCAACGAGAAGGAATTTGGTGCCGACTGCCGAGAGTGCTTTGGGCCGACCACGAAGGCCCGCAAGTTGGGCTGGAAGCAGCTAGGCTGCGACGTGTCTGGCCTCGAACTGCGGATGCTCGGCCACTTCATGTACCGCCACGACAACGGTGAGTACGCCGAGGAAGTGGTCAACGGCGACGTCCACACCAAGAACCAGAAGGCCGCTGGACTATCGACGAGGCAGATCGCCAAGCGATGGTTCTACGCGTTCCTATACGGCTCCGGTCTGGCGCTGCTCGGTCTCATTGCCGGTGGCGATGCGAAGCTCGGGCGCAAGCTCAAGCGCAACGTCATGAAGGGCCTCCCGGCTCTCAAGGCGCTGATCGACGGCATCAAAGAGAAGGTCGAGAAGACCAAGTCCCTCAAGGGCCTCGACGGACGCATCCTGTTCTCCCGCTCGCCCCACTCGGCGCTGAACCTGCTCCTGCAGTCAGCCGGTGCCGTGATGTGCAAGCTGTGGATCATCGAGTTCGTCAAGCTCCTCAAGGAACACGGCCTCTACCAGACCCATGTGCGCCTCATGGCGTGGGTCCACGACGAACTCCAGATGGAGATCGACCCCAGCCTGATCGAGACCGACGCGGACGGCAAGCAGACATCCATCGTGGGTGAACTGTGCATCCAAGCCATCAAGATCGCAGGCGAGAAACTGAACCTCCGGGTGCCCCTGACGGGCGAATACAAGATCGGAGACAACTGGAAGGAATGCCATTGACCACTGAACGCTACTACGCAGTCGACGCCGAGGGCACCAAGTGGACCCTCAAGGCCGACAACCTTCCCGACGCCCAAGCCGAGATCGCGCAGACCTACTTCCTCCGCAAGATCGCCACGCACATCGCCCGAGTTACCGAGGAGACCCTCCCGAATGCTTAAGCCAGCCAACCGCTACGAGACCCGCCTGGGTCGCCGCATCGCAATCATCTGCTACGCACCACTCATCCCACCTTACGTCATCGGGGTTCTGCTCTGGGAAGCCACTCGGGAGATCATCCGGGAAACCCCGCAGCTTTGCCGGGACATTGCCGGGGTGTGGCGCAAGTGAAGCTCCTGATCGACGGGGACATGATTGTCCACCGGTCGACCGTGGCTGTCGAAAAGGACACCCGGTTTCTCGACCGCTATCACATCCTCTTTTCGGACTTCAACGACGCTTGGGGGGTCCTCCAGTCAACGCTGGCTGACCTCACCGACATCGCCGGGACCGACGACGTGGTCTTCTATTTCTCGGACGACGTGAACTGGCGCAAGGAACTTGTCGAGCCCGACTACAAGTCCAACCGCAAGGGCTCCCGAAAGCCGCTGGCCTACTACGCGGTGATCGAGGAGATCGAGCGGCTCTAGGGACACCATCCGTGCCGCTGGTCTGCCGCTGACGACCAAGTTCACGCCAGCCGTGCAGGATCAACTGATCTTCGCTCGACTGGTCAGCACCCGTGGCATGAAGGACTACCTCGAAGGCAAGATTTCCGCCGAGGACTTCCTCGACAGTGGGCTCGCCAAAGAGTTCGCCGGTCTCAAGAAGACCAACGGCAGAGGCGAGTACGACGACGATGGCCTGAACACGGCATCCATGTCGCCCCGCAAGACCCTCGCGGCGCTCATCCGGTTCAAGGAAACGTACCAGCAGGACCCGGCAAGGATCACCAAGAACGAGAAGGGTGTGATCACCCTCGACAGCATTGGCGATGCCGGTGCCGATCTTGAGAATGCCCCGTCCGACAGCGGCGTGGACGTCCCTACGGCCCGCTCGGCCAAGGCTGACGCCTACATCCGCTACATGGAGAAGCACCCGGAGGAAGCCAACAGCGACCACTGGGAAGACCGCATGGCATCGAGCAAGCTCTCGATGGCTGACCGGGCGCGTGTGATCGAGAGCCGCGACAAGCTGCGCAACGAGACCACGGCCAAGAAGGCCCTTGAGGAGCAGAAGTCATATCAGGAGATCGCCGGGCTGGCCGACAAGGTCATCCGCTCCAAGGACAGCGGCTCGCTGGAGGCCCTCAGGACCAAGAACTACGACGTCTACACGAAGCTCCTCGACCTCCAGACCAATCCGCCTGACCCGGCAGACATGGACAACGAGGACTTCACGAAGATGGCGAACTACGGCAACCCCGCGTTCCCGCAGGATGCCCTCAGGGCCTACGTCCACGGCACCATCGACCAAGACACCTACGCCAACGCGATGCAGCACTACGACATCGAGCAGACCGTCAAGCCTATCCTGGCCATGCCTGCCATCAAGCCCGTCATGGAGAAGCTCAAGCTCCCCATCATTGGCGAGAACAAGAAGCTGTTCGACAGCCAGATCGCCGTTGTCCTCAACGACATGATGGAAGCGAACGACGGCAAGCGCCCCTCGCTGCTCGAAATTCAGGCAGCAGCCCAACAGGTCCAGCAGGGTCTCATCGCCACTCAGGCTCAGGAGGTCCAGACGCGGACCACTCGACCCGAATATGCACTAGGAAAGTAACAACGTATGGATCAAACTTCCCCGTGGGTTCAACTCGAAGACGGCTCGATGCAGCCGTCCGCAGAACTGGCTCAGGCCTACCGAACGAACCCCGAAAAATTCCCGCATTTCATCGACGATGCGGTAGCCCTCAGCGGAAAGACCCGCGAGGAAGTCCAAGCGATCATCGACAACCCGTATGCCATGGGTGGCACCTTCGGTATGGACAAGACCCTCGGTGGTCCTGTGCAGACGATCATGAACCCAGAGATACGTCGTGGTCTCGCGACCGCCGCTGGCACCGTGGCTGAGAAGCTCGGCTTCACCGACGCCGGTCAGTCGATCAAGGACTACGGTCAGAGCATCGACCCGGAGTTCGACACCGAACGCACATGGGCCGACAACGTCGCAGAGGTCGTCGGTCAGGCGGCTCCTGCAGTTGGTGGTGCCATCGTCTCCGGTGGCGTGGTCCCTGCGGCCATCGTCGGGGCGGGCATTAGCTCGCTCACGTTCGAGGACGAGGACAACCTCGCGAACCTCGTGAACTCCCTCGCTGACGGCGCGGTGCCTGACGTTCTCGTGGTCAATCCCGAGGACGACCGGGACACGGCGCTCGCCAAGAGCTTCTCCGTCAACCTGCTGACCGATCTGGCAACCGCTGGAGCGGCCAACGCTGTCTCCAAGCTCTACCGGCTGGTCAAGTCGGTGCCGAACGGTTTCGTCGACATGAAGGTCCTCAAGGAACTCAGCGATGAAGCTGGCGTCCCCCTGCGGGACGGCCCGGTTGGACCGAAGGTGACCCCTGAGATCGCCCAGTCCAAGAAGACCCCGACCGCTGATCCTGCATACCAGGCAGGGCTATCGCGCCGACATGGCCGATATGACTCCCTATGAGCGCTGGCGTCGCAAACGTGCGGGGCTCGAGGGAACCCAAGTCCTTTTGCGCTCGTCGCCAGGTTTTGAGATTGTCCCGGAAATCACCGTCCACGCCAACGACGTCGTCATCGACAAGACTGCCAACGGTGCATTCACCCATACCGACCTCGATCATGTTCTGCGGGCCAGGGGAATTTCCCACCTGCTTTTCAGCGGCTGCACGACGGACGTTTGCGTGAGCACGACAATGCGTGAGGCGGCGGACAGAAATTACCAATGCCTGCTGATCGAGGATGCCTGCGCCAGCGGCGACCAGTACGCCCATGACGCCGCCGTTCACATGGTCACCGTCGAGGACGGCATCTACGGTGTCGTCTCAAGGGCGGCGGATGTGATGGCGGGCCTTCGCGCATTGGACTCGTCCTCGGCCAATACCTGATCGAAACCAACTGGATTGGTGCAATGCCTTATTTCATCTCTCTGATGCGTCTCACGCAGCGGGGGCTCGACGAGATTGCCAATTCTCCGGAGCGCGCTCGGGTCAGTCGTGAACGAGTCGAAGATCTCGGTGGGCGCAGCGTCGCCCTCTACGCCACAATGGGCGCCTACGATTTCGTGCAGATTTTCGAGATGCCGAGCGAAACGGCGATGATGCAATACCTGCTCGTCGCCCGCCAGGACGGGCATGTCGATCCGGTCGTGCTTCGTGCATTCGACGCCTCGGCATGGAGCTCGATTGTCGAGGCGTCGATAAAAAGAAAAAGCCGAATTGCAACAGGGGAATTGCCATGAAACGAACGATGCTACGTGCCTGCCACATCGCTTCTGTGTTGGGCGCAACACTGCTCAGCCAAACCGCTCTTGCTCAAACAGCTGCGCCCTCGTTCATACACGACGGACACCTCACCGTGTGCACCACGGCCGGCTTTCCACCATTCACCTACATGGACAAGCCAACCGACACGCGACCGGTCGGCGTCGACATAGATGTCGCCGATGCGCTTGCCAAATTCTGGGGCGCCGACATCACATTCGTGGTCTCAGGCTTTGATGGGCTTCTGCCGTCGCTGCAGGCAAGTCGCTGCTCGCTCGTCATCAGTGGCATCTATCTCAACGACAAGCGCCGTCAATCCTATGATGGGGTGCCCTATCTGAAATCGTCGACCGTGATCGTCACTGCCGCGACGAACAATGCGATCAAGACCCCGGACGACCTTGCCGGCAAGTCACTGGCGATCGAAGCCGGGACGTCTTACGCCGATGCACCCGACGAGATGAACAAGAAGTTCAAGGCGGAGGGCAAGGCGCTTGTCACCTTCCAGACCTATGAATCGCAAGTCGCGGCGACCCAGCAGGTCATGATCGGGCGAGCCGATGCAACGCTGACCGAAGCGGCTGAAGCTGGCGTTCGCACCAAACAGACCGGTGACAAGATCAAGGTCGTGTACACCTATCCCTCCGAGTTCCAGTTTGGCATATACATCCAGAAATCGCCGGAAGACCTGGCGTTGCTGAGGTCGGCGCTTAAGGCGCTCAAGAAGCAAGGAACGTTTGGCGAGATATCGAAGAAATACAATTTTCCCGAGTCTGGTTTCGACGTAGACTTTGGCTCGTAGGCAAGAAGCGCGGGGCCGACGTGCTTTTTGATCCGACCATTTTTCTTCAAGCTCTCGTCAGCCCCGCCTTGATCCAGGGCGCTCTAATAACGATCGGCCTTTCGATCTGCGTCCAGGTGACGGCCTTCACGCTGTGTTTGCCGGTGGCGATCGGGTTAAGCTCGAAGCATGCTTCGGTCCGCTGGGTCCTGTTGGCCTATGTCTGGTTGTTCAGAAGCGCGCCCATGATCCTGGTGCTGTTGTTTATCTGGAACGGCTTGCCGCAACTGTTTCCGATATTCCGCTCGTCGTGGTTCACCCCGTTCATTGCCGCTTACATTGGCATGACCCTGGTCGGTGTGGCCTATAACGCGGAAATCATGCGGGCCGCGCTTGGGTCTCTGGGGGTTGGCCAGAGGGAGGCGGCTGCCGCACTTGGGCTTACCAAATTTCAGGCCTTTCGCTTGGTCGTCATGCCTCAGGCAATGCGTATAGCCTTGCCGTCTCTGATGAATGAATTCATTTCCTTGCTGAAATCGACGTCCCTGGCGTACACGATCTCGCTGCGGGAATTGATGACAACAACCTCCCTGTCCATATCGGCGAGCTTCCGGTTCACCGAATGGTATGCCTGCGCGTTCCTCTATTATCTCGTCATGGTCTCCATCCTGACACTCGCGCAAGGCTGGATCGAGAGGCGAATGTCCGCCCCATATTCTCGGAAGAGCAACGATCGGAATTCCGGCTTGCAACCCGTCCGCACCACACCGGCACTGAACGGGAGCGATCAGAACTTGTAGCTCAAATTGATGCCGACCGTGTTCAGCTTCACATTCTGATCGCGATCGTTAAAGGGTTCCGGCGTGTCGTAATGCTCGGAGCCGAAATCGTAGTAGCGATACTGCGCGCCGACAACGAACTTGTCGGTCAGCGCGTAGTCGACGCCGGCCCCGACGGTCCAGCCGACATTTGTGCGCGTGGTGGTGAACGCCGGCCCCGCGACTTGCGACGTTTCGATGCCGGCAAAGGCGATGCCGCCAACGCCGTAGACCAGCAGGCGATCCATCGCGTAGCCGGCCTTGGCGTTGACCGACCCGAACCACTTGACGTCGGTGCCAAATGTGCTTCCCAGGCCCGATTCCGTCGTGCCTTCGATCGAGGAATAGTTGAGATCTGCCTCGGCGCCTAGCACCGCCTGGTCGAACTGCCAAAGGCCGGCGACATGGCCACCGACGAAGCCGCCGTCGATGTCGGGTGAGATTGAAAACGGCGCGCCTTCTGTCCCTGATATATCGGATTGGCCCCAGCCATAGCCGGCCTGCATGCCGGCATAGTAACCCGTCCAGTCGAAGCCGGGCGCGGTCATCGGCAGGTCGACCGCCGGGTCGGCTGCGAAAGCCGGCACGGCCAGAGCGGCAAGGAAACCGGCACTTGCGACCATCAGTCGATGCATCGAACTCCCCGAAATGACGATTCAGAAAGATCCTTGCGGCGAGGATAACCACATTCGCCGCAAAACGGAATCCCATTGCTCAACAATCGCAATCCCCTTTCTGCCGCACAGAATCCCTATTTGGTGTCGATGAAGTCCAGCGCCGCCTGGCTATACTCATCCGGCGCTTGCAGCATGGCGAAATGACTGGCGTTGGGTAGGATGATCAGCTTCGCGCCCGGGATGGCGGAGGCGATGTATTCGGTGTGTTCGCGCTTGATCGCCTCATCATGGTCGCCGGCAACGATCGCCGTCGGCGTGGTTATCTTGGCGAGCTGTTCCTTGGTCCACGCCGGCTCGCTCTCCCACATATGGCTCATCTGCGCCACGAAGGCGTCATACTGGTCCGGCGTCTTTGACATCTTCTTGTAGTCGCGGCCGGAGCGGTCGATGTAGGCGGCAAAGGTCTTGTTGGTCATCACGCCGGGATCGACGCCATCGGTGGTTACGTTGGCGGCTTGCGCAAAGAGCCTTGTCAGCCGCTCCGGATGATGCAGCGCGATGTCGATACCGATAATGCCGCCATCGCTCCATCCGACAACCGCGGTCCTGTCGATCTTCAGGTAGTCGAGCAGCGCCAGATAGTCCGACGCCATCAAGTCGTAGCCGTAAGGCTGCTCGGTGCGGGTGGAGCGACCGTGGCCACGGCTGTCGGCGACTATCACCTTGTGCGTTTGGGAAAGCGTGGCCACCTGGCTGGCCCAGATGTCGGCGTGGCCGAGGCCACCATGGATGAGCAGCACCGGGTCGCCCGCGCCGAAAACGGCGTAGTACATCTGGATGCCGTTCACCGGCGCATATCCGCTCTGATCGGGTTTGGGCATGGCCGCCGGCTCCGGCAAGGTCTGCCAACGTTCCTCGGCGGCGGCAAAAGTGGTCGACGCTGCGAACAAGATGATGGCGAACGCTTTCCAAAAACGGGTCATGTTTCCCTCTTGCAGCTCGATCCGCAGTCAGCATCGCGTTTTAGCCGGATTAGTCAACAAGCCTGGCCTGCCGCCGGATGTCGGACCGACAGCTCTGGCGGCGCCAGCCTACATTTGCGACACTGGCCCCAACCGAGGAATCGCCAATGACGAAAGCCAAGCCCGCAAGGCCCGCAAAACCCAAACCCTGGACCGAGATGGCGACACATCTGGTCGATGTCGCCATGGGGCGCAAACCCGCCGATCTCGTCGTGCGCAACGGCCGCTGGGTGAATGTCCATTCGGGCGAGATCATCGCCGGCACCGACATCGCCATTGCCGGCGGCCGCTTTGCCTATTGCGGGCCGAACGCCAGCCATGCCATCGGCCAGGGTACCAAGGTGGTTGACGCCGGCGGGCGCTACCTGGTGCCCGGTCTCTGCGACGCGCACATGCATGTCGAAAGTGGCATGGTGACGGTGACAGAGTTCTGCCGCGCTGTCATTCCGCACGGCACCACTTCGATGTTCATCGACCCGCACGAGATCGCCAATGTACTGGGTCTGCCCGGCGTGCGGCTGATGCATGACGAAGCTGTGGCGATGCCCATCAACGTGCATGTGCAGATGCCGTCATGCGTGCCCTCGGCGCCGGGGCTGGAACACGCCGGCGCCGAGCTGACGGTCGCAGACGTCACCGAGGCGATGACCTGGGAAAACATCATCGGACTGGGTGAAGTGATGAATTTCCCCGGCGTCGTCGCCAACGATCCTGTCATGTCGGGCGAGATCGCCGCGACGGTGAAAGCGGGGAAAACGGTTGGCGGTCACTATGCCTCGCGCGATCTCGGCCTGCCGTTCCATGGCTATGTCGCCGGCGGCCCCGAGGACGATCATGAGGGTACGCGCGCCGAGGACGCCATCGCCCGGGTGCGCCAGGGCATGAAGGCGATGCTGCGGCTGGGCTCGGCTTGGTACGACGTCGCCTCGCAGATCAAGGCGGTGACCGAGAGCGGCATCGATCCGCGCAACTTCATCCTGTGCACCGACGATAGCCATTCCGGCACGCTGGTTCAGGAAGGCCATATGGACCGCGTGGTGCGCCACGCCATCCAACAGGGGTTGAAGCCGGTGACGGCGATCCAGATGGCGACGCTCAATACCGCCCAGCATTTCAAACTGGAGCGCGAGATCGGTTCGATTGCGCCGGGGCGGCTGGCCGACCTGCTGATCGTCTCGGATCTCGCCGCAATGACCATCGACGAGGTCTATGCACGCGGCGTCAGGCTGGCCAAGGGCGGCAAGCTCGAAATCGATATTCCGGCCTATGATTATCCCCGGACGGCGAAGAACACCGTCAAGCTCGGCAAGAGGCTCAAGGCTGGCGACTTCGACATCGCCGCTCCCAAGGGCGCCAACGAGGTGCGGGTGCGCGTCATCGGCGTCATCGAAAACCAGGCGCCGACGCGCGCGCTGGAGGCCGATCTGCCAGTCGAGGACGGACTGGTCGCCATGGATCGTCGCAACGACATCTGCCAGATCGCGCTGGTCGAGCGCCACCGGGGCACGGGCGGCGTCACCAACGCCTTCGTCTCCGGCTTCGGCTACATTGGCGACTGCGCCATGGCGTCCAGCGTGGCGCATGACGCCCACCACATCATCTGCGTCGGCACCAACAAACAGGACATGGCGCTGGCGGTCAACCGGCTGGGCGAGGTCGGCGGCGGCGTCGTGCTGTTCTCCAAGGGCAAGGAACTGGCGCTGGTCGAAATGCCGATCGCCGGGCTGATGTCGGACGAGCGGGCCGAAATCGTCGCGGCCAAGGCGGAGAAACTCACCGAGGCAATGCGCAAGATGGGCTGTTCGCTGAACAACGCCTACATGCAGCACTCGCTGCTGGCGCTGGTCGTCATTCCCGAACTCAGGATTTCCGATGTCGGCCTGATCGACGTGACGACCTTCCAGAAGGTCGACCTCTTCGTCTAGGGTATATCGATATTCGGGTGAGGCCGGCCTGCGAATGGAGGCTTTCTGCGCTTCCCCGTTCTACCGCGTCGCGGTAGAACTGAGCTCACGTACTTAAAGTACGTTCCGCTCCGGTTCTCGAAAGCCGCCATTCTCGACTCGGCCTGACCCGAATCTCGACATACCCTTGCGCTTGTTGATGGTAGTCACCCGCCAGTGGCGATGGTCAGCACCCTGAACGGCGTGGTGATGACGATTTCGGCAACCGAGCCAACAGCCTTGCCGAGGCCTTGGCCGAGATTGTCGAGTTGTGCGGGTGCTGTCTCGTCCGAAGCCAGGCCGGCGGGCGCGCGCAGCCGGTCGCCGAGCAATTGCACCATGAACGGGTTGTCGGCGAATTTGGCGTGGTTCAGTTGGTCGCCGCTCTTGGTCTTGGTCAGGTCGACGACTGACACGCCATAGCTGGCGAGGTCCGCCGCGTTGCCGTAATCGCCGACGCGTGGCTTGTCGCCGGAGATGAAGGAGGAGAGCTTCAAAGCCCGATCGTCGCCTGAAAGCAGGATGGCGAAAGGCTTGGTGGGTTTGCCGTAACGGATCATCTGCTTCTTGAACACGTCGACATCGATGTCGGGCGAGGCCAGGATAACATAGCCGAGCTTGCCGCCGAGATCGCGATCGCCGGTGATGGCGAGCTGGCGCAGCGCTTCCATGGTCACCCAGGTTCCCATCGAATGGGCGATGATGTCGATGCTCTTTACCTGGGTCTTGGCGAGCATCCGCAACGTTGCCTCAAGGTCGTCGCGCGCGGCATTGGCGCTGTCCTTGTCATAGAGGTACCCTGTTGTCTTGGCGCTTGAAGCCCAGGAAAACAGCACCGGCGTACCGGGATACTTGGTGTCGTGCGCGATCTGTGTCAGCCGGTAGATGCCGTCATCGAACCCGTTGTTGAAACCGTGCACGAAAACCAGCGCGCGGTCGCCGCGCATGGCGATGTCGGCGCCGACCGCCTTGGCGAATTGCGGCGCGCCTTCGTAGAAGGCGACGTCCTTGGCGGTGAAGTCCTTGGCCGGATTGCTGTTGGCGGATCCCTTGGCCCGCTCGATGGCGCCGACCTGATGGCTTTTCGGAACGGTGACGTCGACACGGGCAAAGCTGGTGGTCGGCGAGCGATCACCGTCGAACACCTGTCGAGGATCCTTGGTTGCCTTCTGGCGGGTCGTGGCAACGAAGATCTCATGCGTGGCCGCGATGTTGGAAGCGGGCACCGCGATCGTCGTCTTGTTGAGCAGGTCATGCGTGTTCTGGCCGGCGCAGCCGGTGACAGCGAGCGCGAACGCAACGACGAGGTAGCTCTTCGAACGCACGGTCACACGCCGGCTCCCGCAAAGGGGGACGTCAAACGCATGACGTCGCTGGCTATCCCGATAAAGCCAGAGGCCGGCGCGGTCCAGTTCAAAGTGAGTCCATATGTCCGCGATGGTGAACAGGCACGGCGAAAACCGCGGGACCGCCTCTATTGCCCAAGCAGGCCGATGCGATCCGTCACGTCACGGTCGCTGGCAAAGCCGTCATCCTCGCGCAACCGCTGGCCGATCATCTTCACCAGCGTCGGATTGTCGGCGAATTTCGTATGGTTGAAGCTGTCGCTTCCCTTGACCTTGGAGAGGTCGACGACCGTCACGCCGTAGGAGGCAAGATCGGCGGCATCCTTGTAGTCGCCGACGCGCGGCCGCGAACCGGCGATCAGGCCGGAGAGCCTGAGCGCCCGATCGTCGTCGGACAACAGCAGGATGAACGGCTTGTCGGGCTTGCCGTAGCGCCGCATCTGGCTCTTGAACACGTCGACATCGATGTCGGGCGAGGCCAGCACCACGTCGCCCAGCTTGCCGCCGAGATCGCGGTCGCCGGTGATGGCCATCTGGCGCAGCGTTTCCATGGTGACCCAGGTTCCGAGCGAATGCGCGACGATGTCGATACGCCGTGCGCCCGACTGCTCCAGCATCCTGAGCGTCACTTCCAGCTGGTCGCGGGCAGCACTGGCGCTTTCCTTGTCATAGACATAATCGGTGGTCCTGGCACCCGATGCCCAGGAAAACAGCACAGGCGTGCCGGGATAGCCGGAATCATGGACGATCTGGGTCAGGCGATAGACGGCGGCGTCGAAGCCGGTGTTGTAGCCATGCACGAAGACCATGACGCGGCCGCCACGCGCCGCGATGTCGGCGTTGAGCGCGCTGGAGAATTTCGGCTGTGCGTCGTAGCCGACGACTTCCGAAGCCATGAAATATTTCGCCGGGTCATCCGACTTGCCGCGCGAGCGCCGCTCGATCTGGCCGGTCTTGTGGAGCCCTGGCACGGTGACGTTGACGCGGGCGTAGTTCAGCGTGGCCGAGCGCTCGCCGTCGAAAACCTTGTTGGGATCGTCGGACTTCTTGCGCGTCGTGGCGATGAAGATGCTGTGATTGCCTGCGATCTCCGTCACCGGAGCGGACACCATGGCGCTACCCAGCAGTTCCTGTGTTTGCGAGCCGGCGCAGCCGGCGACGAACAAGGCCAGGACAACGGTAAAGATCTTCTTCAAAGGCACGCTTGAAATTCCAACTCTGGCCGAAAGGCCTGTCTACCCCCGCGACACCTCCCGGACAGGCAGAGTGCGGCAGAACTAAGTCGTGTCCAGTCGAAATGTGGTCAACGCCCGGTTACGGCCATCGCACTGTTGCGCGAAAGCCAAAATGGCGGGAGGAACGCCCCGTGGTGGCGCAATGGGCGGCTTCACGGTCAGCTCATCGATTCCGGCAAGGACATCGATTTCAGGCCGCTCGATGCGACGGTATGAACAAACGCCTCCAAGTGTTTGCAAGGGTTTTACGAATGCCCGTTGCGGGAGAGTATGTATGGCCGGACAATGGCGCCGCGAGGACGGATATGCAATAGGCTGAGCCGGCTGCGCGAAGGCGGGGCGCGCCACAAACAGCCGGTGCGCGGCCCGAACAATGATAGAGGTCCGCAGACGACATGCGGCGCGAGGTGGTTTTGCGATGAACAGTTTCTCTTCCCGTGTCGCTGCTGCCGCCGCCGCGATCCGCCAGATCTTCCCGGAAACGCCGCTGCAGGAAAACGA
>NZ_RZRQ01000460.1:0-2782 GCF_003997785.1 Mesorhizobium sp. M7D.F.Ca.US.004.01.2.1
ACTTGACGTCGTCCTCGATAGTGACGTTGGGGCCGGGGGAGGCGAGTTCCGGCGTGTCGTTGGTGATCGCGCCGATGATGCCGATCTTCTGGCCGCCGACCTCGACGACAACAGACGGCTTGACGCGGTCGCCGAGCTTGGATTGCGCGTTGGCCTTCACATTGGCGCCCAGCACGGGGAACTTGATCATGTCGAGGAACGGCGCCAAGGCCACTTCGCCATCGTCGAATTCATGGTTGCCGAGCGCCATGGCGTCGAACTTCATCTCGTTGAGGAATTCGCCTTCGACCTTGCCCTTGTAGGTCGTGTAGAACAGCGATCCCTGGAAATTGTCTCCGGCGCTGAGCAGCAGCACGTTCTGGCCTTCCAGCTTCTTGCGCTCCTGGGCGATCGCGGTGATCAGCCGGCCCGCGCCGCCGATGCATTCGCCCTTGGTCTCCTCATCAGCCGAGCAGGTCGATTCATATTTGTTGTTGCCTTCGATGCGGCTGTGCCAGTCGTTGATGTGCAGGATGTTCAGCGTGTAGTCGGCAAAGGATGCGCCGGCCGACAGGCCGAGCGCTGAGGCGGACAGGGCGGCAATGGCAGCAAGCTTCTTCATCTTCGTCTCCCGGAAAGCTGATCAGAGGCCTTTAACGCTCTTGCTTGACTGGAACATAACAGTCGGCGCTTTGGCCATGTTCCCATCGCGTTCCGGATGACGCAAGCGGAAATCCGGGAACCTTTGCCGGCATAAAAAAGGACGACGGCCAATCGGCCGCCGTCCTTGGGGGAGCGAATGCTCGCTGGTTCAGGCGCGCCGTGTCAACACGAAATTCTGGCCGCTGGAGCTGGTGCAGTTGAGCTGGCTTGTCGAAACCATCAGGCAGTTGAAGCTGACCGCGGTCTGGCGGATCAGCGACGTGCCGTTGATCTGCACCGACGTGGCGCCGGTCATCGTGTAGCTGCCATCGGCAAGCTTCTGACCGGTGTCGGTGGCGACGGTCGTGAAGGTGCCGCTGGCGAAGGTCGACAGGCCGGTTCCCTTGGCGTCGATCCAGGAGCCCTCGACGCCTTTCGGCGCCGCTGCCATCGGCGGCTCATTGGGGCCACTGGTCGTACAAGCAGCAAGCCCGGCCAAGGCTGCCGCCGCTACGCTCATCGAAAGAACTTTGCGCGCAATGTTGTTCATATGAAAATCCTCTCCTCAGTCCGCATCCCTTCAATCGCCCGATTTCCGGGCGATTGCAAGGCAATGGAGTATCCCGGGCAGGCCGCTATCGAACGAGGATGTTGCGGAACTGCCACGGGTCGTTGCGGTCGAGGTCTTCCGGGAACAGGCCAGGGCGGTTATCGAGCGGCGTCCAGTCGGTGTAGTAGCCCTTGACCGGTCCGAGATACTGGGACTGCACTTCCAGGCAGCGCCTGTAATCCATCTCGTCGGCCTCGACGATACCGGCCTCGGGATTCTCCAGCGCCCAGACCATGCCCGAGAGCACCGCCGAGGTGACCTGCATGCCGGTGGCGTTCTGGTAGGGCGCCAGCTTGCGCGCCTCGGCGAGCGACAGCTGCGAGCCGTACCAGTAGGCATTCTTGTCATGGCCGTAGAGCAGCACGCCGAGTTCGTCGACGCCGTCGACCAGCTCGTTCTCGTCGAGCACGTGGTGCTCCGGCTGAGGCTTGCCGGCGGCGCCGAACATCTCGTCCAGCGACAGCAGCGCGTCGTTGCAGGGATGATAGGCATAGTGGCAGGTCGGGCGGTAGTGCACCTTGCCCTTCTTGGAGCGTACGGTAAAGAAATCGGCGATCGAGATCGCCTCGTTGTGCGTCACCAGGAAGCCGTACTGGGCGCCGGGCGTCGGGCACCATGAGCGCACGCGCGTGTTGGCGCCGGGCTGCTCCAGATAGATGGCGGCCTTCGAGCCGTGCTTGTGCTTCTTGGCGTTCTTCGGCATCCACGTCTCATGCGTGCCCCAGCCGAGCTCGGCGGGCTGCAGACCCTCGGAGATGAAGCCCTCGACCGACCAGGTGTTCCAGAACACGTCCATCGGCTTCGGCTTCTTGGCGCGCTGGGTGTCGCGCTCGGCGATGTGGATGCCCTTGACGCCGGCCTTCTTCATCAGCTTGGCCCAGCCCTCGCGGTCGTCCTGCGCGGGCTCTGAAAACTCGAGGCCAAGGTCGGTGGCGAGATTGACCAGCGCCTGCTTGACGAACCACGAGACCATGCCGGGGTTGGCGCCGCAGGTGGAGACCGCCGTCGCGCCGCCGGGCTTGTCGTGCTTTTCCTTGAGCAGCGACTCGCGCAGTGCATAGTTGGTGCGGCTGGCGTTGTCGGCCTTGGCGTCGAAATAGAAGCCGAGCCATGGCTCGACGACGGTGTCGATGTAGAGCACGCCGAGCTTGCGGCAGAGCCGCATCAGGTCCACCGAGCCGGTATCGACCGACAGGTTGATGCAAAAGCCCTGGCCGCCGCCATTGGTCAGAAGCGGCGTCAAGAGCTTCTTGTAGTTCTTCTCGGTCACCGCTTCCTGGACGAAGGCGATGCCGCGCTCGTCGAGCAGCTTGCGGTCGGTGTCGCGCGGGTCGATGACCGTCATGCGCGACTTGTCGAACTTGAAATGGCGCTCGATCAGCGGCAGCGTTCCCCGGCCGATCGAGCCGAAGCCGATCATCACGACAGGGCCGGTGATTTCACCGTAAACGGGCCAGTTTTCATTCGCCATTTTATCGAGCACTCCTTCAAAACCCAGGAAACTGGGAAAACACGCGCAAAACCGGGGATTTTTGCCCGGCGGCCATGCGC
>NZ_RZRQ01000460.1:2792-3553 GCF_003997785.1 Mesorhizobium sp. M7D.F.Ca.US.004.01.2.1
ATGCGCTACATCACAGATCATTGTCATAAACCAGCGAAAAGCGCCAACCAGCGGTCAGCCGTCATTGGCCATGTGGTTAAGGACCGACATCAGCCGGTCGCGGTCCGCGGTCAGCCCCTTGTAGTCGAGCTGGGCGAGATCGAGCGCTTCGAGTTGGGCGGCGAAAGACACCGCCAGCGTTGCCCGATCCGGGTGCCGGGCGAGCACGGCGAGAGGGTCGAGATGGATGCGGATGGTGAACAGGATATCGCGTGCAACAGGCAGTTTGCGCAGGGTTTGCCGCTCGACGCGGATGAAGGCATGGGCGTCGATGTCGCCATCGGGAAAGCGCGACGGCCGGTTGGTGGCGCGGTCGATGCGCTGCAGGTCGGAGAGCGGATGGTAGAGCGCGTTGTCAGTCTGGATCGACCAGTTGTAGCGCTCGACGGCTTGCCCTTGGAGGCCATCGAACATCCGGTTGATCAGCTCGGCCGGACGCGTGCCCGGGCCGAAACCCGGCACCGGCGCGTGGATGTCCTGCAGCGGCTTGCCGAACTTTTCCAGAAGCGACCAGGACGAGGGAAAGCAAAGCGAGCCGGCAACCAGCCGCCAGCCGCTGTCGCTGCGGCGCATCAGGATCAGGTCTTCCTGAATGAGCTGTGAGGCCTTGGCCAGCGGCGCATCGGCGAGGGAAGCAGGCAGACGGTTCGCGGCGCCCGCCACCTCGACGCCTGATCCGCCGAGCCGATAGGTTTCGGGGAAGCTCTCCAGCAGATGCGCAC
>NZ_RZRQ01000461.1:0-3547 GCF_003997785.1 Mesorhizobium sp. M7D.F.Ca.US.004.01.2.1
CCGCAATAGAAACCGAGCGCCATCCAAGGTTGGAACCGCCATGGCTGCCGAAACCCCGATGAAGCCTCCCATGCAACGCCACATGCTGTTCGCGGTATCGGCCTGCTTCGGCGTTTTGGCGCTCCTCACGGCGTTGCTGCTGCACGCCCCGCTCGCCTATTCGATCGGCGCCAACGCATTCTTTGCCGCCTACGTCATTCTTGTCGTTGCCCAGATGCCGAAATTCACCGGCAGGTATCTGAGCAAGAATGCGCGCGCCACCGACCAACCGGTGCTGGTCATCTTCGCCGTGACGCTCGTCGTTGTCGGTTTTGCCACCTTCTCGCTGTTCCAACTGATCAACCAGAAAGACAGCGCCCACCCTGTCGAACTCACCTTCGCGCTGCTGTCGATCCCACTCGGCTGGTTCACAATCCATGCCATGGCAGCGCTCCATTATGCCCATGTCTACTGGATGGACGGCGATGCGGTCGATGCCGAGACCAAGAAGAAGATCCCGGTCGGCGGACTGCTGTTCCCAGGCGACAAACGGCCGGAAGGCTGGGATTTCCTCTACTTCTCGACGGTGATCGGCATGACGGCGCAGACCGCCGACACCAACATCTCGACGACGCATATGCGTTGTGTCGTGCTGGTCCATTCGATCCTGTCGTTTTTCTTCAACACGGTCATCGTCGCAGCCGCAGTCAATCTCGCCGTCAGCCTGGGCGCTCCGTAATAAATCCGTGATCGGATGAAACATTGGTTTGGATCGCGACGTATCAGGAGGACAATGAACGCGCAGGCCACGCCGCGAGGTCGGGAGACGAGACAAGATGGAATCCGTTGCCAGAAGCCAATCCGCCGGCCCAGGCGCTTCTGCGTCGAACGACACAACGCTGATCTACCGGCAGTCGCGCTGGACCCGGCTGACGCATTGGCTCTGGGCCATCTCGCTGTTCTTCATGCTGCTGTCCGGCCTGCAGATCTTCAATGCCCGTCCGCAGCTCTATATCGGCAAGCAGTCGGGCTTCGACTACAACAACACCATCTTGGCCATCGGCGCCGAGAACACCAACGCCGGGCCACGCGGCTACACCGAAATCCTTGGACATCGCTTCGACACCACTGGGGTGCTAGGCTGGTCGGGGCCGGTAGGCCAGGAGACGTCCCGCGCCTTTCCGTCCTGGGCGACGATCCCGTCCTACTATGATCTCGGCACCGCCCGCGTCATCCATTTCTTCTTTGCCTGGATACTGACCACGACCTTGATCGTCTGGCTGGTCGCCAGCACTGTGAACGGCCATCTGCGGCGCGATCTCGCGCCACGCCTCGATGATCTCAAGCGGCTGCCGCAAGACATCATCGACCACGCAAAGCTCAAATTCCACCACACGCGGGAATACAACACGCTGCAGAAGATGGCCTATGGCGGTGTGCTATTCGTGCTCTTGCCGCTGATGATCATCACCGGCCTGGCGATGTCGCCAAGCATGAATTCGGTGCTGCCGTTCCTCAACGATCTGCTCGGTGGCCGGCAGACGGCACGCACCATTCATTTCACCGTCATGGTGCTTCTGGTCGCCTTCTTCGTCGTCCATATCCTGATGATCCTGGCCGCCGGCCCGATCAACGAACTGCGCTCGATCATCACCGGCTGGTATCGCACCGATCCTCCCGCACAGGACGACAAACCCGTCGAGAGGAGTGCCTGACATGGCGAAGTTTGAGATCAGCCGCCGCAAATTCCTCACCGGTGCCAGCCTCGGCGCCTCCGGCATCATGCTGTCGGGCTGCGACGCTTTCGACAGCCAGCTGAGCATCGGCAGCGGCCTGCGCAGTTTCCTGGAAAACGCCAATGGCCTGACATACCGGGCGCAACGCCTGCTTGCCGGACGCGATACGCTGGCGCCCGAATTCACCGAGGCCGACATCCGCCAGCCGCAACGGCCGAACGGGGTCACGGCACCGGACGACGATATCTACAAAGGTCTGCTCGCCAACAACTTCGCCGACTGGCGGCTGGAGGTTACAGGCCTGGTCGAAAAACCGCTGTCGCTGAGCCGCGAGCAGCTTCAGAACATGCCGAGCCGCACCCAGATCACCCGCCATGACTGCGTCGAAGGTTGGAGCTGCATCGCCAAATGGACCGGCACGCCGCTGTCGCTGGTGCTGGACCAGGCGGTGGTCAAACCGCAGGCGCGCTATGTCATGTTCCATTGCCTCGACACGATCGACCGCAGCCTCTCCGGCGACATCAAATATTACGGCACCATCGACCTGATCGATGCCCGTCACCCGCAGACGATCCTCGCCTATGGCCTGAACGGCAAGCCGTTGCCGGTCGAGAACGGCGCGCCGCTGCGTGTCCGCGTCGAGCGCCAGCTCGGCTATAAGATGCCGAAATATCTCTACAAGATCGAACTCGTCGACGGCTTTGCCACTGTCGGCGGCGGCAGGGGCGGCTATTGGGAAGACAATGGCTACGACTGGTACGGTGGCATCTGAACCGCAGCCGCAAACGCTGCGCCTCTAAAGATGGCCAGGCCTACAGCGAGCAGCGAAACAGCTCGCCTTTTCCGGCAATCTGCTCGCCAATGCCGCCAAGCCGCAGCATATGCCAGGCAAGTGCATGGTTGCTCGAGGTGACCGGTTTCCCCAATTCCTTCTCGACCTCCTCGATGATCCGGGCAACGCGCATGCTGGTGCAGGAAACGAACACGGCCTCACAGTCGCTCGACGCACCGATCTCCAAGATGGCCTGCTTGACCGATGCCGGCGTGATGCGTGCAACGACATTGTCGTCCGCCTCGTTGAAGGAGCCCATGACCGGGATATCCATTCCTCGCGCCATCAGCGATGCACGCAGCGAGTGATTGATTTTCGCCAGGTAAGGGGTGAGCAGCGCGATCCGCGAGACGCCTAGGGCCTTCAGCGCGGCCCGTGCCGCCGTCACCGGGTTGGTCACTTGCACGCCTGGCAGCACCTCGTGAACGCGCGCGGCGACCTTGTCCTCGCCGATGACAAGCGCTCCCGAGGTGCAGGCAAAGCCGATCACATCGAACTTGACGTCGGGCAGCAGCCCGACCGTTGCCGGGATCACGGCCGACATCTTCATCAGGTTCTCCGGCGTGATCTCGACATCGCTGTAGAGCCGCGCCTCATACAGCGCGATGTCGCGTGCGGGCAGCGCATAGCGGAATTCATCCTCGATGGTCTGGTCGGTCCGCAGCACGAGCAGGCCGAGATTGGCGCGGGTGCCAATACCGTCGTCGGTCTTGAAGGGAATGTGTTCCTTGTCGAGGACAAGCGTTTCGTCGGCGCGGGTAACCGGGGCGTCCATGGTGTAGTCCCCTTCCTGATGTCAATCAGAATTGTCGACAATAGAAAACGGCAACATTGCCGAAGGTGTCAAGGGCTCCGTGCGGATTTTGGAAACCGGAAACGCCTAAATTCTACGCTTAGGTGGATCACTTGTCAGTCGCCGCCCTTGCGCCGTTGACAAGGATCGGCGTCTTCCTATTGAATTGTCGACAATAGGAACGACAGCCATTGGAACGGCAATGCG
>NZ_RZRQ01000462.1:0-3540 GCF_003997785.1 Mesorhizobium sp. M7D.F.Ca.US.004.01.2.1
CTTCGGTAGCTACCTCTCGGGCGCGCTGCGCAACCCATCGGCTGCCGACGGCCAGTTCGGCCGCCTGATTTTCGGCTTCGCCGTGACCGAAGCGCTGGGCATCTTCTCGCTCCTGATCGCTCTCCTCCTGGTGTTCAAGTAAGAAACACCGGCTGACGAAGTGAGGCGCATGGTGCGACCTTACCGTATGGACAGGGAAATAAGATGTTCGTGACATCTGCCTTTGCGGAAGAGACCGCGCCGGCCACCGGCGCGGCAGGCGATACGCATTCGGGGACTTCCGTGCCCGCCGAGGCGCATGCCGCGTTCCCGCCGTTTGATCCTTCGACGTTCCCGTCGCAGCTTCTGTGGCTGGCGATCACCTTCGGGCTGTTCTACCTCTTCCTGAAGCGGGTTGTGATGCCGCGCGTCGGGGGCATCATCGATGTCCGCAACGATCGCATCACCAAGGATCTCGACCAGGCAGCCAAGTTGAAGGGCGAGGCCGATGCCGCCGTTGCTGCCTACGAGCAGGAACTGGCGGAAGCCAAGACCAAGGCCAACGCGATCGGCCAGCAGGCCAACGATGCGGCCAAGGCCGAGGCCGAGACCGCACGCAAGAAGGTCGAGGCCGCGCTCGACGCGAAGCTCGGCGAGGCCGAAGCCCGCATTTCTTCCATCAAGGCCAATGCCATGAAGGAAGTCGGCAGCATCGCCGAGGACACCGCTTCGGCGATCGTCGAGGCTCTGGTCGGCGGTAAGGCCAGCAAGGCCGAGATCGCGGCCGCGGTCAAATCCGTGGCCCGGTGAGGAGCGCATCATGGATTACACATCTCTCGCGACGCTCTGGGCCACGATAGCCCTCATCATTTTCCTGGGCGTTGCCGTCTACATCAAGGTGCCTGGCATGATCGCCAAGGCGCTCGACGCCCGCGCCGCCAGGATCAGCAATGAGCTGGACGAAGCGCGCCGGCTGCGCGAGGAGGCCCAGCAACTGCTCGGCCAGTATCAGCGCAAGCGCAAGGAAGCCGAGCAGGAGGCCGCCGACATCGTCGCCGCCGCCAAGCGCGAAGCCGACATGCTTGCCGCGGACGCGCACAAGAAGACCGAGGACTACGTCGTCCGGCGCACCGCGCTTGCCGAACAGAAGATCGGCCAGGCCGAGCGTGACGCCATCAGTGAAGTCCGCGCCAGCGCCGTCGACATCGCCGTCGAGGCAGCGCGCACGCTGCTCGCCGGCAAGATCGACGCCAAGGCGGGTGCCGATCTGTTCAAGGCTTCGCTCGCGGACGTGAAGTCGAAGCTGAACTGAGCGGTTCTCAAGCCGCCGACATGGAGCCGCCCGGGCAACCTGGCGGCTTTTTTGTTGTGGGATAACCGCATGGGCGAAGCGATCGAGCGCGACATCTCCCCCTCGAGGGCAGGGGAATCGCAGATAAGTTGATTGGCTCTTGCCAAGCAGGAAAAGAGGGATTCTTGAGAGGCTTTCTCGTTGCAGAGGAGGCCGCAGTGCGGTTGGTTATGTCTATCCTGCGAGAGGTCCGCGATCCGCGCGATATCAATGCGCGGCATAATCTTGCGGAACTTCTGTTCCTGGCGCTTGCAGCGACGCTGTGCGGCGCCAAAAGCTGTGTGGAGATTGCTGAATTCGTGGAGGGCTGGGAAGACGACCTGAAAGAGATCGTCGAACTGAAGCATGGGTGTCCGAGCCACGACACCTTCAGCCGGGTGTTTCGGCTTCTTGATCCGCAGGAATTGTCGAACGCGCTGATCACCTTCATGTCGGCGTTGCGGCGCGAACTTGGACTTGGCTCGCCGCGTGGCGTGGTGGCCATCGACGGCAAGGCGCTCAGGCGCGGCTATGAGAAGGGGCGTGCCTTCATGCCGCCGCTGATGGTCAGTGCTTGGGATGCCGAGACCAGGCTGGCGATTGCAGCAACGCGGGCGCTGGCCTCCGACGAGGTTGGGGCGACGCTGGCGTTGCTGAAGAGCTTGGATCTCAAGGGCTGCACGGTCACCGCCGACGCCTTGCATTGCCGCCCCGACACGGCCGAGGCGCTGATTGCGCAGAAGGCGCATTACGCCCTCGGGCTGAAGGCCAACCGTGGCCGTCTGTTTGCCGCGGCTGAGAAAAGCTTTGCCGCGGCAGGCGAGATCGCCTGCTTCGAAACGCGCGATACGGCTCACGGTCGCACCGAAGTGCGCCGAGCCAGCATCTTGCCGCTTGCCAAACTCAAGGATCTGCCCGTGTTCCCCGGCCTCAAGGCCATCGGCCGCATCGAGGCCCTGCGCACGGTCGACAACAAGACGGCTGCGTCGGTCCGCTACATCGCGCTCTCCAAGCTGCTCACGCCCAGCAAATTGGCCGAGACCGTACGTGCCCACTGGACGATCGAGAACCAGTTGCACTGGAGCCTTGATGTCGTCTTCCATGAAGATGACGCCCGCACTCGAAAGGACAACGCTCCACAAAACCTGGCTGTCATCCGAAGGCTCGCGCAAAACATCTTGGCTGCCCATCCGCTCGACAAACCAATCGCCAGCAAGATGCGAAGGGCAAACTGGAGCAAAGACTTCTTCTGTGACCTCTTTACTCATATGCGATAGCCCTGCCCTCGAGGGGGAGATGGCCGGCAGGCCAGAGGGGGTCGCCGCGCGTGAAGCGCTAGCCTCTTCTTTGCTGAAAAATGGCGTGGTGCCCAGTCGAGCGGACCCCCTCTGTCGCCTTCGGCGACATCTCCCCCTCGAGGGGGGAGATTAGCTGCCATCGCCGTCGGCTCACTCCAACCCGATGAAGCTCTCTTCCTCAATGACCTCAGCCCCGCCCAGCCTGAACGGCGCGAACGACACGCGGTGCAGCCGCGCCACCGGGCCATGTGCTTCGATCGCCGTGCGATGGCGGACCGTGGCGTAGCCCATATGGACTTCGAAGCCGTAGCGGTCGTGATGGTTGCCGCAGCCGCACATCATGCGGTCGCGCATCACCTTGGCGACGATCGAGGCGGCAGCGATCGATTGCGAACGTTGGTCGCCCTTGATCAACGCGCGCCCTTCACAAGGCAGTCCCGGCGGCACGTCGCGCCCGTCGGCAAGGGCGAGCTTCGGTTGAACCGACAGCCCGACCAGCGCGCGGCGCATGGCTTCGAGACTTGCTTTGAGGATGTTGCTGCCGTCGATGCCCTCGGCGCTGATGGAGGCCATGGAAATCGCCTGCGCGGAGCCGAGAATGCGCAGGAACAGCGCTTCGCGTTGCAAATGGCTAAGGCGTTTGGAATCGTCGAGCCCGTCCGGAATGTTGGCGGGGTCGAGCACCACCGCCGCTGCGACCACCGGCCCGGCCAGGGGACCACGGCCAGCTTCATCCATCCCGGCGACTGGCCACAGGCCGTCCGCCATCGCCTTCGTCTCGAAGGAGAAGTCGGGTTTCTCGATGATCTCAAAGAGAAGCGGAGAATCGGAACGCGCGCGAGCCATGTTGCGGCGAGGTTCGCATCGGCTCCGATTCTCCGCAAGTCCCTCCGGGTCGGGTGGGGCGCCGGACCGGGAGGGCACCGTCTGCAG
>NZ_RZRQ01000463.1:0-3504 GCF_003997785.1 Mesorhizobium sp. M7D.F.Ca.US.004.01.2.1
CATCGTGCCGCCGAACTGCCTGTCTGGCTGCACAGATACAATTGGCATCGTCCACATGGCAGCCTAAAGTCAAAAACGCCTATCAGTCGCCTCGCCCTGATCGAGGACAACCTGTTGAAGCTCCACACCTAGGTCACTATCGGGGGGCCTTAAACCTGAACAGCTCCATCGTCGCGGCTGCTGCGGAAGCAGGAGCTATCACTGGGACCCGTACTGGTGCTTGTCAGCCGCTGAGCCGCTACTTCGTCTTAGGAAGAGCATTGTCCTTGCCAAAAGCCGGCCAGTATTTCGAGATTGCCAGTGTGGCGCCGGCTGAAGAGAAATGACCATAGTCGAAATATAAAAACTCTCCTCTATCGAAATAGGCGCAGCGTCCTGCGCTGCACAGGAATTTCAGCGGATCGATGAATGTGGCGCCTTTGGTAAATGAGCGCACACGTTCGTTGACGTCGGGGTCCATCGCGATCGGCCAGGACGTATCGTCCAGATTTTGGCGCTTGGCGAAGAACGCAATTTTCCGGACGTCAGTTGGGAACTGCGGAGACTGGCCGATGACAAACACGCGCACGCCCAGGGCACGAAGCGTAGCGATTGTTTGCTGAAGACCGTCGAAACCTCTGACCTCATAGTCACTCCATCTACCGCTGAGGATAACCGTCTTGATGTCCGCTTCCAAGATGACGTCCAAGGCCTTGCGATTGAACCGGACACAATCAAGACGATCGTACGGGTAGTAATAGAGTATCGGCGCGCAGCTGGCGTACGTATATTCAACGATGTTCGCCTGCAATCGATTTATGTTAGCACCCAAGCCGGAAACATAGTGCGCGGCGAAGGAGTCGCCCCACAAAAAAACCGTTGTTGGAAAACCGCTGGTGCGCGTGCAATCCTCCATATTCCAGCTTTCGATCCGGCTGGTGCCCTCGTTGAAACAGATGCCATTCCTCCAGTCCCCGACGGAAATGCGCCGCTGGACATAGTCCGGAAACCGTTGCGGAAAGCCGTTGCCGAGCGCCCCCGCCGCTCCGCCGGCACAAAGGACAACGATCGCGAGCGCTGAAAAGGCGAAGATAGGCCCCGGGGAGGTGAAGGCCCTCTTCTGTCGAAACGGCTGCTCTACAAACTTCCAGGAGAATGCAGCCAATGCGAGGCTTGCCACCAACATCGCACCGGTCATCAACGGATCGAGTTTTTGGAACGAAAGATAGTGCGCGAACGCATTGAGAGGCCAGTGAACAAGATACAACGAATACGAGATGAGCCCAATCCAGACCAGCGGCCTGACTTCGAGCATGCGGGTGGCGACCGTCGAGGGGGTATTTTGGCCAACATAGATCAGAAGGGCCGTTCCGATGCATGGATACAAGGCGTTGTAGCCTGGGAACGGATCACTCGCCGAAATCGCGAAGAACCCGATGGCGAGAAGGCCAAATCCGGCCACCCCCACCGACTCCATCAGGAGTCGGTTGCCCAGCGGCGAGGGGCATTTGAGCATGAGCAGGGCGCCCAACATGAGTTCCCAGATTCGGGTCGGCAGCAGATAGAATCCGGCGGTGGGTGCCAGCGATGTCGCCATCACCGCCACTACGAAGCTGCAGAGAATTATCGGAAGAAGTGTCGTCAGCCAGCGCTTCCCGATGTAGCGATAGATTAGGAACATCAGGATTGGTGCGAAGATGTAGTACTGCTCCGCTACGGAAAGCGGCCAAGTGTGCAACAGTGGTAGAAGCGCGGCATCGATAGAGAAGTAACTTGACGTTTTCCAGAAGAAAACGTTCGACCAGAAGGTCGAGGTAGCTATGATGCTAAGACTGAATCCGCGCAGATCCGGTGGCAGAAGAATGAACAATGCCGCAATGCAGGTGAGAAGCATCACAAAGACGAGCGCCGGCAGAATGCGCCGGGCACGGCGCCAGTAGAAGTTGACGATGGAAAATTGGCCGCGTTCAAGGTCATCCAGGAGGCTTCCGCTGGTTAGGTAGCCGGAGATGACGAAGAAGATATCGACCCCGCTAAAGCCACCCGGGATCGCCGAAATTCCGAAATGAAAGAGTACGACCGGAAGTACAGCAACGGCCCTAAGGCCCTCGATATAGCGCCTATATTGCATCCAGCGGTTCCTTTTATTTTAGATCAGGACGCGATTGGAAGCTTTCAATCTCCGGTAGGAGTGCTGCCGAGATAAGGGCGGTATCAGCCACCTTTATCCGTCCCGAATGTTCTGTAAGTTGCAACTGGTACAGAAGCACGATCGCCATCGCCGGCCTTGACGGCCTGATTGTCGAGCAGATCGCGCGGATCGTTGACCATCACGGCCAGGTTATGTCCTGTCGAACAACCAAGCGGCTGTTTGAAGGATTCTTCATTGGGTAAGGCACCATATGAGGGACAGACCGGCGGACGGGCGTGATAGACAATCGCCTCAATTCGCACTGAGCCGGCGTCGTGTTGATCGCGCAATTGAATGTTGTCTTCTTCGATTGCCAACTGCCTGGCCTGATGGGCTACCCCTGCGCTGAGCTGGGGCGAACCGCTGATGAGGAGGTGGATGGCATCGAACCGGCCGCGACTGGCCTTGTCTAGGAAAACACGCAAACGCTGCCGTTCGGAAGCGCGCAGGCTTTGCAACGTCAGGACGGTGGTCTCCTCTCGGACAAGCATTGGTGCCGATGGTTCGACATCAACTGGCGTAGTGCTTGTGCAGCCACTTACGCTTGGTGCCAGAGCGACAAAGAGGATTATAAAACGCAACATCTTTGGATGACACTATTCGATGATGAAGCCGAGACCGCCCTGGGCGCTTGGCGCGCCCGCACGGATAGCAGCGCGGTCTCGCGGGGGACTTGTCACGGAATTCGTCGGAGCGCCCCCTCCGTTCAAAGCCGGTGCCGCCCGCTCGGTCGGTGCGCTCATCTGGTTTGGGTTGGAGCCTGGTCTTACAATGTAAGGCGTAACTAGAATGACCAGTTCTGACTCCTCTTTTTGAAACGAGGTCGAGCGAAAAAGCGGTCCCAGGATCGCCAGTTCTCCGAGCCAGGGAAAGGCCCTGACATCATTGTTGACGTTCCGCCTGATTAGACCGCCGATTGCGAAGCTCTGGCCGCTGGCGAGTTCGACGACCGTATCGGCTCGGCGCGTGGAAACTGCCGGCACGGAAATTCCGTTGATTTGCACGGCACCTTGCGTCGACAGTTCACTGACTTCGGGCGTTACGTGAATGTTGATTTGATTGTTGCTGAGAACTGTCGGCACAAATTCCAGACTGACGCCGAAGTGACGGAATTCAACCGATACCTGCCTGTTTTCCTGCAGGACAGGAATGGGAAATTCGCCGCCCGCGAGAAAGCTGGCCTTTTCACCCGACATAGCGGTGAGGTTCGGCTCAGCCAGGACGGAAGCTATATGCTCCTTGGCGAGCGCGTCGAGAACCGCGCTGACGTTGACGGCACCGTTGTCGAATCCGATTTCTGCTGTACCGCCACCCTGGGTTGAACCAGACCCAGC
>NZ_RZRQ01000464.1:0-3495 GCF_003997785.1 Mesorhizobium sp. M7D.F.Ca.US.004.01.2.1
GCGCAGCACCGGGAAGCCAAGCAGCACCCCCCAGAGGGCGGCCATGGCGCCGGCGGCCGGCAACAGGATCCAGAACGACAGACCAAAGTGCGTGGCGAGAAGCGCATAGGCATAGGCGCCAAGTGCATAAAAGGCGACATAGCCGAGGTCGAGCAGGCCGGCGAGGCCGACGACGATGTTCAGGCCCCAGGCCAGCATCACATAGATCAGGATCTGGATGCCGAAATTGTCGACCCATTTCAGCGAACCCTGCAGCCCGCTGGCGATCGACCAGGCGTTCAGCGACAGCACCGCGACCACGAGGATCGGGTATAGCACCAGCGCTGTGACGCCCAATTTGGTGAAGTTGGCATGGATGAAGGCGCGGAAGTAGTAGATCACGCAAGCGAGCACATAGATGATCGCCAGGGCGCGCAGGAATTGCAGATAGCCGGCTGGCTCTGCTCCCACCCATCCGGCGAGAGAGTTGTTCAACACGAACAGCAGCACCGCCGCGACAACGGCCGCGATGAACCACGGCAGCTGGAAGAACCGTGACGCCACGCTGGCCGGCAATAGGCCGGTGGCAACGTTGGTTATCTTCTGGCTGGCCATGAAGGGCTGGCCGTAGGCGACATAGAGGAAGCGCCCGACAGCCGTGGCGATCACCACCGCGGCGAGCAGGCCCCAGCGCGTCGTCACGACCAATTCATTGGAGATGTTCTGGCCGGTCTTCAGGCCGATGAACAGCACGAACAGGCCAAGCGAAATGGCGCCGGCATAGAACGCTTCCTTGAGGGCCCGTTGGATAGGGGTGGCGACGATGTCGCTCTCGGGAGATACGGTGACGGCCATGGTCTCAGACCTTTTCGACTTCTGGCCGGCCCAGAATGCCGGAAGGCAGGAAGATCAGCACGATCGCCAGGATCGAGAACGCCGCGACATCCTTGTAGTCGATCGAGAAATAGGCCGACCACATGCTCTCGATGAAGCCGATCAGAAGCCCGCCGAGCACCGCACCCGGCAGTGAGCCGATGCCGCCAAGCACCGCCGCGGTAAAGGCCTTCACGCCAGGCGTGAAGCCGTCCGAGAAGGCAATGACGCCGTAATACATCAGGAACAGCGTACCGGCGACAGCAGCAAGGGCGGCCCCCATGATGAAGGTGATCGAGATGGTGCGGTCGACATCGATGCCGAGCAGAGCCGCCATCTTGCGGTCCTGCTCGCAGGCGCGTTGCGCCCGACCGAGCGAAGTCCTGTTGACCAGATACCAGAACAGCGCCAGCAGCAGCGCGGTGACAACGACGATGATGATCTGCTTCAGCGACACGCTGATGCCGTTGATGTTGTAAACCTGCGAAACCATTGGAGGGATCGGCTTGTTGCGTGGCCCTTGCGTCACTTGGACGAAGTTCGACAGCGCGATCGACATGCCGATGGCGGTGATCAACGGCGCCAGCCGGAACGAACCGCGCAGCGGCCGGTAGGCCACCTTCTCGATCGTCCAGTTGTAGAGGCTGGTGAGCAGCATCGCCACGATCATCATGACCAGCAGCGCGATGACCACGGGCACCGAATAGAACAGCGCGCCGAGGACGAGGAAGACGATCAGCGCCGTGAAGGCGCCCACCATGAAGATGTCGCCATGGGCGAAGTTGATCATGCCGATGATGCCGTAGACCATCGTGTAGCCGATCGCGATCAGCCCATAGATCGATCCCAGCGTCAGCCCGTTGATAAGCTGCTGGACAAAGTACTGCATGTGTACATGGCTCCCCTGGAATGTCGCCCATGCAGACGCATTCCTTTTCGTATTTCCCCTAGTCGTAAAGTTTCGAGCCCGGATTGCAACGTCATTTTTCAATCGTCATGCGTGTTTTCGAGGCACGCCTTTCCGATCGCCCGTTTTTCACACCCGACCCCTGGACTATCGCGGACCCTAGCATTGGCATAACGCAATGTCTTTGACGATTCGGCTGCATCATGCGCCCCGTTTCGAAGAAATCGCCGTCAAAATTAGGTGATGAGAGGAATCGTTGCGTTGCTGACACGATCCGTTTTTCGTTCAGTCTCTTTCCCCTGGGTCAGGTTTCCCTTCACTTGACCACAAAACCATGCGCGAACGGATCGCGGTCATCGATGAAGATGGTGTTCAATCCGGTCATCCGTGCCCAGCCGCCGATCGAGGGTATGATGGCCGGTTTGCCAGCGACGGTGACGTCCTTTTCGATCTTGCCCTTGAACAGCGAACCGATGATCGATTCATGGACGAAGCTGTCGCCGGCCTTGAGTTTGCCCTTGGCATGAAGCTGCGCCATGCGCGCCGAGGTGCCAGTGCCGCATGGCGAGCGGTCGATCGCCTTGTCGCCGTAGAACACGGCATTGCGGGCATCGGCCCCGGCCACGGTCGGCTTGCCAGTCCACAGCATGTGTGACAGCCGGTTGATGCCCGGGTTCTCGGGATGCACGAAGGAATATTTCTCATTGAGCCGCTGCCGCACCACCGGACTCCAGGCGATGAAGTCGCCCGCCGAATAGTCGGCCATGTCGCGGTAGTTTGCCTGCGGCTCGACGATGGCGTAGAAATTGCCGCCATAGGCGACGTCGACGGTGATTTCGCCGAGCTGCGGGCATTCGACCGTCAGCCCCTCGGCGTAGAGGAAGGAGGGCACGTTGGTGATGCGCACCTCCTCGACATAGTCGCCGACCTGCTTGTACTCGGCAATGACCAGACCGGCCGGAGTGTCGAGCCTGAGCACGCCCGGCGTCTTCGGTTTGATCAGCCCGTGTTCGATCGCCATCGTCACCGTGCCGATGGTGCCGTGGCCGCACATCGGCAGGCAGCCGGAGGTTTCGATGAACAGGATGGCGATGTCGCAATCCTCGCGCGTCGGCGGATAGAGGATGGAGCCGGACATCACGTCATGGCCGCGCGGCTCGAACATCAAGGAGCGCCTTACCTCGTCGTGTTGTTTGATGAAGATCTGGCGCTTCTCAGCCATAGGTGCGGTTGCAGGAAGAACCGGACCGCCGCCAACGACCACGCGCACAGGATTCCCGCAGGTGTGCGCATCAACACAGAAATACGTCGAACGGCTCACGGCAAGCGAACTCCAGCGACAAGCAACGAAAATCAACATTGCATAAAATATGCGATCCGGTCAAATCCTTTTGCGAAGCCGCTGTTTTCGCGGCCGAAATCCGGCAAAATTCGCTCGGGTCTTGCCTAAATTATGCAATGTCACTAGGTTTGGGGCCGGCCGGAGTGGCCGTTAGATCTGCGGAAGGCATAGGCGGAATGCACAACGGCAAGGGCCATCGACCCGGCGGCATCAAGCGCCAGACCACAGTTGATCTGGTCTCCGACGAGTTGCGGCGTCGCATAATATCGGGCGAACTAGCCGAAGGGGAGCAGCTCTTGCAGGAGCACCTTGGAAGAGATCTCGGCGTCAGGCGAATGCCGATACATGAGGCTTTGCGCAAACTTGAGGCAGAGGGGCTTGTAACAATCTCTTC
>NZ_RZRQ01000465.1:0-3482 GCF_003997785.1 Mesorhizobium sp. M7D.F.Ca.US.004.01.2.1
CTATATGGGGGGCCGCTCGCGCGCAATCGAGGGAACGGCATGCTGCCACTCAAAGCCGACCTTGGGCCGACCTTTAGGTCGACTCCGGGCCAACCCAGGGGCCAAAGGCAAACGGCGGCGCCATATTGGCGCCGCCGTTTGCAATCTTCAGCTCTTGCCTGGCGATCAGGTGTTGCTGGTGGTTCCCGCCGTCGGAAACTGCTTGGCGAATTCCTTCTCGTTGCCGGCGGCGAGCAGCTTCGCCTGCTCGATCCAGCGCTCGCGCGCGATGCGGCCGTCGAAATTCATCACGTCCTCGATCCGCTTGATATCGGCGGCTGTCCAGCCGGCGATCTGGGCGAAGCTGGTGACACCTTGCGCCTTGAGCAGCTTCTCGTTGACCGGACCAATGCCGATCAGCCGGCGCAGATTGTCGGGCTTGCCGGATACGGGCTTCGCCGGTGGCGGTGCAGATTTCTTGGCTGGTGCGGGCTTACTCGTCGCGGATTTGGCTGGAGCCGAGGCTTTGGCGGCGGCCGGTTTCGCCGCCGGCTTGGCAGGAACCGCTTTCGCAGCGGCCGGTTTAGCCGGCGCGGGTTTTGTGGCGGCAGATTTGGCCGCCGCGGGAGTCGACATCAGGGCTGCAGACGCCTGGCCTGCCGGCTTTGCCGCGCTGCTCCCGGCGGCGGGTGCGGCCTGCGCCTCGCGCAGCCGGCGCTCGAGGTCGGCGCGGGTCTTGCCGCATGCATCGAGTTCACTGGTCAGCCGGTCGCTGTCGGCGCGCAACCTGTCGCGCTCGCTGCGCGTACGGTCGAGGTCGCCGCGCAAGCTGTCGAGTTCACCGCGCAGACGGCCCCAGAGGAACCAGCCCACCAACACGCCTACCAGGAACGCCAGGAGCATGTAGAAAAAAGTGCCCATTGTCTCTCTCCAGTCAGATCCGTCTGCCGTGGGGTCATGACCTTCGGCGAAGGACTACTCGATGGTGATTCCGCGGTTCGCAGAACAGCCGGCTTCGGTTCGAGCTGTCGGCTCGGCTTTGCTTGCCCATGGCCAACGGCCGTTGTCGCGTCCGCCTGAGCGCCACGGCCGGCCGAGATTTTTCCTCGCCGATCCGCATGCGCTCCGGCTGAGCTTGGAGCGAAGGCTATCATAGAGCTTGTGGAAAGCTATCGGAAAACTTCGGTGGAGAGTACTTCAAGAACAGATATTTAGGCCAATAATAAAGCCATCCCAACATGCATTCCGGCTAAACTGTTCTACGAGCGGGCGACGCTTGCAGGACGTGTTTCAAACGTCGAGCGCTTCCAGCTCGTCGATCAGGCCACTGATGACGCCAAGCCCTATCTGCCAGAAGGCGGGATCGGTGGCGTCGAGGCCGAAGGGCGCCAGAAGCTCGGAGTGATGCTTGGTGCCGCCGGCGCGCAGCATCTCGAAATACTTGTCCTGGAAGCCGCGCTCGGCGTTCTGGTAGACCGCGTAGAGCGAATTCACCAGGCAGTCGCCGAAAGCATAGGCATAGACGTAGAAGGGCGAATGGATGAAGTGCGGAATGTAGGTCCAGAACACCTCGTAGCCTTCGCGCAACTTGATCGCCGGCCCGAGGCTTTCGGCCTGCACTTCGAGCCAGAACTGGCCGAGCCTGTCGGAGGTCAGTTCGCCGTTCTTGCGCTCGGCATGCACCTTGCGCTCGAATTCGTAGAAGGCGATCTGGCGCACGACCGTGTTGATCATGTCCTCGACCTTCTGGGCGAGCATGGCCTTGCGCTCGCGCCTGTCGGTGGTCTGGTCGAGCAGCGAGCGGAAGGTCAGCATCTCGCCGAAGACCGACGCCGTCTCAGCCAGCGTCAGCGGCGTCGAAGCCATCAGCGCACCCTGGCCGCTGGCCAGCACCTGATGCACGCCATGGCCAAGCTCATGCGCCAGCGTCATCACATCGCGCGGCTTGCCCATGTAGTTGAGCAGGACATAGGGATGCGCCGACGGCACGGTCGGATGCGCGAAGGCGCCGGGTGACTTGCCAGGCCGCACCGGCGCGTCGATCCAGTTGCGGTCGAAGAAGGTTCGCGCGATCTCCGCCATATCGGGCGAAAAGCGCTGATAGGCCGACAGCACGGTGTTCCTGGCTTCGTCCCAGCCGATGATCGCCTGGGGCGTATCCGGCAATGGCGCGTTGCGGTCCCAGTGATTCATCACTTCCATACCCAGCCAGCGCGCCTTCATCGCGTAGTAGCGGTGCGACAGGCGTGGATAGGCATCGCGCACGGCGGAGGCCAGGGCATCCACCACGCTGCGCTCGACGCGGTTGGCGAGATGGCGTGAATCGGCGATGTCCTCGAAGCCGCGCCAGCGGTCGGATATTTCCTTGTCCTTGGCCAGCGTGTTGGTGATCAACGTGAAGGTGCGCAAATTTTTGCGGAAGGTCGTGGCCAGCGCCTCGGACGCCCGGCGGCGCACCTCGCCATCGGCGTCCTGCAAGCGGTTCAACGCCGGCTCCAGCGTCAGTTCCTCGCCGTCGATGTCGAAGCGAAGGTCTGTCATCGTCTCGTCGAACAAGCGGTTCCAGGCGCCGCGCCCGGTGATCGATTTTTCGTGGAAGAGCTGCTCGACGCGATCCTCGAGCTGGTAGGGTTTGTCCTTGCGCAGATCGAGCACCCATGGCCGGTAGTGGCCGAACGCGGGATCGCCGGCGAGCGCGCCTTCGATGGCGGCATCGTCGATCAGGTTGAGTTCGAGCGCGAAGAACAGAAGGTGCGCGCTGGCGTCGGTCATCTTCTCCTGGATGTCGCCATAGAGTTTGGCGCGCTGCGGGTCGGCGGTGTTGCCGGCATAGACCAGACCCGAATAGGAGACGATGCGGCCGATCAGTTCCTCCAGCGCCTCGTAGGCGACCAGCGCCTCGCCCAGCCTGCCGGCGCTGCCGCGAGCGGCCTCGGCGGCCAGCGTGCCTTTCCAGCGGCCCTCGAAGCTGATCGCATCAATGGCGGCCTTGGCGATGTCGCGCTTCAGCTCCGGCGCGTCCATGCCGGCATAGAGATCGGCAAGGTTCCATTCCGGCAGGTCGCCAAGCTCGGCCGAGCCCTGACCGGACGCTGGCGCCGCAAGCTGCCGAGCAGAAACCATGTGCCCAGAGACCATGTGCATTGCCGACACCTTCCGTGGCCGAGGTTCAAGGGGAAACGAGAAGCCGGTCAAATCCTAAGGAATTCATTCACCGGGTTTTTTGAAACCTTATTTAGAACCCTGTGCCAAGATGGTCCACAGGGCAGAATTCCTCGGGCGGGCAGTCACACCAGTCATGACAGGTTCCATACTCATAGTCGATGACGATCCCGTGCAGCGCCGGCTGCTCGAGGCGGCGGTGACGCGGTTCGGCTACACGGCAATTGTCGTGGATGGCGGCGCGGCCGCTCTCGATATTCTCGACGGGCCTAGCGCCCGCGAGGTTTCGGTGGTGATCCTCGATCTGGTCATGCCCGGTCTCGACGGTATCGGCGTGCTGA
>NZ_RZRQ01000466.1:0-3476 GCF_003997785.1 Mesorhizobium sp. M7D.F.Ca.US.004.01.2.1
GGATTCCCCTTGGGCGCCCCCGGAATTCCATCGGCCGCGTAGTGAAGCGGCGTCGCCCTCCGTCGGTTTCCCGCCGTGACGTCTGCGCCAAGGCCGATTAGCGCGCGCGCGACCTCAGGCCAATGGGCCGCCGCCGCGACGTGAAGCGCAGTGTCGCCAGCATAAACGTAGTGCTTGATCTCGGTCAGAAAGAGATCTGTCGCCGCGCCCATCGCGCCCTCTTTCAGGGTCGCCTTGGCGAGGGCAGGAAAGGCGTTCAGCAAGCCAAACACCACCGTGCCGTCAGCCGATGCGATCGCCTTCATCAGGCGCACGAGTGCAGCGTCATCAATCATCGCCTGCTTCGAGTCCACGGTTCGGAATTGGCGGCGAAGTGTACCTCCGGCAACGGCGGCTCACCACCCTCCCCAGAATTTCGTTGGGTTCGCTCGCCGGCAAAACCTCGACGCGTCGATGCCGATCTACGGAGATCGATGGAGGAGCGTCACACCGGGTACCACGCGTCAGATCTTGACACTAATTGCCGTCCAGACCGCCATAGGACCTCACCAGGCCGGCCATGTCGGGCGACGAATGCTGCTCGCTTTCGAGCCCTTGTGCAACGCCGACGCGATCGGCGACCGGCCGGTTCTGGCTGACCTTCCACTTGCCGTGGATTTCGCTGATCTCGATTTCCAGCCCGATAATGCCCTTGATCTGCGACTGGATGAACGGCGCCGGCGCATCGGTCACCGCCCAGGGTGCCTCGCGAGCGCCTTCCTGGGATACGGTCAGATCGGCGATCTGCTGCGCCAGCCAGTCCTGGTCATCCATCACCTTGACGGTGCCGCGAACCTGCACGATGGCATAATTCCAGGTCGGCACCACCTTGCCGGTTTCGCGCTTGGTCTCGTACCAGGATGGCGTCACATAGGCATCGCTGCCCTGGAAGACGATCAGCACGGGTGAAGCCGGATTGTCGGCCAGCAGGCGCCATTGCGGATTGGCCCGCGCCAGATGGGCGCGCAGCCTGCCGTTCGGCCCAATTTCGGCGTCGAGCAGGAACGGGATGGCGTTGGCGACCGGCCCCTCGGGCCCGTTGGAAACCAACAGGCCCAATGGATGCGTCCGGATCAACCCGTGTAGGATTTCCGGCCGCGTTTCCCTGAACTGAGGAGGTTCGTACATCGCTGTCCCAGCTTTCTTTGCTTATCTCAGCCGCTTCGGCCGCGGATCCGACAATTCGCCGGCCAGCCGGCGGTCGAGATAGTCGGCACATTCCTCGAGCAGCAGGTCGGCGTCGTTGGAGAAGAAATGGTTGGCGCCAGGCAAGGTCTTCTGCGTGATGGTGATGCCCTTTTGCGTGTGCAGTTTGTCGACCAGGCCCTGCACATCCTTTGGTGGCGCGACCTTGTCGGCATCGCCATGGATAATCAGGCCCGATGACGGGCAGGGCGCCAGGAACGAGAAATCATAGGTGTTGGGCTGCGGCGCGATCGAGATGAAGCCTTCGATCTCGGGACGGCGCATCAGAAGCTGCATGCCGATCCAGGAGCCGAAGGAGTAACCGGCAACCCAGCAGCTCTTGGAATCCGGATGCAGCGACTGCACCCAGTCGAGGGCTGCGGCGGCATCCGACAACTCGCCAGTGCCGTGATCGAACTCGCCCTGGCTGCGGCCGATGCCGCGGAAATTGAAGCGAAGCGTGGTGAAATCCCGCTTCTGGAACATATAGAAGAGGTCGTAGACGATCTTGTTGTTCATCGTGCCGCCGAACTGGGGGTGCGGGTGCAGGACGATGGCAATCGGCGCGCTCTTTTCCTTGGAAGGCTGGTAACGTCCCTCCAGACGGCCGGCAGGACCGGTGAAAATGACCTCAGGCATGAAATACTCCACTTGGGTATACGAATGCGCGGCGCCCGGAACGTGTCTTCCTCTGGCCTTGACGCAGGGCGAGCGTCTTCTTAGAAGCTAGTTTAGAATTGTTCAAAACTGAGTGGCAAGACATCGAGCCCGGCCACCCGCGCCGCAAGCCGCGTAAATAGGACGGCTCGCCTTGGAATTTCAAGGAAATAACGCGATACGTCGGCGGAATGGCTTCTGACGGGACCAACTGGACGAAAATGGCCGCAATACGCGCCTATCTCGACTATAATGCCAGTGCGCCGCTGCTTGCCGCGGCCCGCGAGGCTATGGTCGCAGCGCTTGATGTCGCCGCCAACCCGTCATCGGTCCACGCCGAAGGGCGCGCCGCACGCCGCCTGATCGAGACCGCCAGGCGTGACGTTGCGGCACTGGTCAACGCCAAGCCGGAGCATGTCGTTTTCACCTCCGGCGCGACGGAAGCCGCCTCGACGCTGCTGACATCAGACTGGCAGATGGGGCGTGGTACTGTGCGCATGAGCCGGCTTTACGTGTCCGAGGCCGACCATCCCTGCCTGTTGAATGGTGGGCGCTTTCCGGCAGCACAGGTTACGCGGATCGGCGTTGATGCCAATGGCATCGCCGATCTCGGCGCCCTGGTCGCGGCGCTCGGCCGCCATGACAAGGCCGATGGCCTGCCGCTGGTCGCCATCCATGCCGCCAACAACGAGACCGGTGTCATCCAGCCGATCGATCGCATCGCTGAGATCGTCAAGGCTGCGGGCGGCATCCTCGTCGTCGACGCGGTCCAGGCCGCGGGCCGCGTATCGATCGACATGTCAGCGGATTACGCCGATTATCTGATTCTGTCCTCGCACAAGATCGGCGGCCCCAAGGGCGTCGGCGCCATCGTCACCGCTTCCGACCTGATGATGCCGAAGCCGCTGATCAACGGCGGTGGCCAGGAGAAGGGCCATCGCGGCGGCACTGAAAATCTCGCCGCCATTGCCGGTTTTGGCGCCGCGGCACGCGAGGCCCTGACCGGATTGCCGGCCATCGATGCGGTGCGCCAGCGCCGCGACGAGATCGAGGCCATCATGAAATTGCTGGTGCCGGACGCGGAAATCTTTGGAACCGGTTCGCCAAGGCTTGCCAACACGACATTCTTCGCTATTGCGGGCGTCAAAGCTGAAACCGCGCAGATCGCCTTCGATCTGGCCGGTGTGGCGTTGTCGGCCGGCTCCGCATGCTCGTCGGGCAAGGTCGGGCCGAGCCATGTTCTGAAAGCCATGGGCTACGGCGACAGTCTTGGTGCCTTGCGCGTGTCGATCGGACCGGCGACCGGCGCGGAAGACATCGAGTTATTTCGCGTTGCGCTGACTGGAATCGCCGCGCGTAGGGCGAGTAGAGAAAAAGCCGCGTAAGCGGTTGGACGAATTTGGGCCTTTCGGCCTGGTAGAGCCGTGCGTTTCGTGTTGGCCGGGTGAATTTCCGGTCGGGGCGCACTATATGGAACTTACGCTGCCGCGAGCGCTTCTTCGGCGTTCATTTTGGCGGTGCCATAGTTTGAAAACTGTCGGGCCTTGACCCCGGCGTGGATGGAGAACGCATATGCCTGCTGTGCAGGACACGAT
>NZ_RZRQ01000467.1:0-3464 GCF_003997785.1 Mesorhizobium sp. M7D.F.Ca.US.004.01.2.1
GAGCAGCCCGGTAGCTCGTCAGGCTCATAACCTGAAGGTCACAGGTTCAAATCCTGTCCCCGCAACCAAATCCAATAGTCAAACGGCCCGCTCTGCGGGCCGTTTGCGTTTGGGGGACTGCTTCTCGGAGCACGCCGGAGCGCGCCATTGTTGATCAATCCTGGAGGCTTTAGGAGCCTTTATCCTGAAAGCGGTTCCAGGCGTGCATGCGGTTGGCGACCTGCACCGCGATCGGGTGGAAAGGAACCGGCTTCATGTTGGTGACCGGAAGCGACATCTGCTCATCCGTACGCCGCCCTGCCGCCCAGCGGCCGATTTCCTGGCCAAGCGACATGGAGAGTGCCACGCCACGACCGGAATAGACGCCGCCAAACACAAGGCCGGGGGCGAGACGATAAAGGCGTGGCCTGCGGTCTGGCACCACCGCGAATGTCCCGTGCCAATATTCCACCATCTCCGGTTCGCCGCCAAACGCGGGAAAGGCCTTGCCCAGCATGCGCGAGACCTTGGCACGGCCGCGATCGGCCTCGCCAAACCAAAACGTATGCGTGCCGCCGCTGACCAGCCGATTGTCTCGGTCATAGTGGAAATAACGGATGTCGTTGCGCATGTCGGATACGGCTGGATTGCCGACAAGGATTTTTGCGCGCACGTCCTCAGGCAGAGGATTGGTCGCCGCCTGGAACACCTTGAGCGGCACCAGCGTCTTCTTGAGGCCCGGCCAGATGTCGCCGGTCAGCGCGTTGGTCGCCAGCACCACCTCCGGTGCGGTGACGCTTCCCGACGCGGTGAAGACGCGCCAGCCGCCCTCCACCTTCTCGATGCGGGTTGCGCGGGAGTTTTCGTGGATGGTCGCGCCTTCGTGCTCCAGCGCCGCGGCAAGGCCGATGGTCATGGCAAACGGGTTGATATGGCCCGAATTGTGCACCATCCAGCCGCCGAGATAGGGACTGCCGATGCGCGCGGTGGCTTCGTCACGGTCCAGGCTGGAGACATTGGCGCCGAAGGCTTTCCACTCCTCATAGAACTGGCGCGTGCGGGCAAGTGTCGCCTCGGTGTGCGCGGGCTGGATCCAGCCTTCCTGCACCTGATGCGCATCGATGTTGAAGCGCTGCATCAGGCCGAAGGCCACGCCGGCGGCATCGGCGACCATGCGGTTGTAGCGGGTGCCGACGGTCTTTCCGTATGCCGCCTCGAATTCCGAAGGCGATGCCTTGGAATGGTGGGAGATGACAAGGCCGTTGTTGCGGCCGGAAGCCGCCGAACCGATCTCGTTGCCTTCGAGCATAATGACATCGACGCCGCTGTCGCGCGCGCCGAGTGCAGCTGCCATGCCGGTGAAGCCGCCTCCGACGACCAGCACATCCGTCTTCAAATCGCCCTGCAGTGCCGGCGCCGTCTGGCGCAGATCCGCGGTCTTGCGCCACAGATGCGGCGTCTTCCAGTCGACTTCAAACATGAAGAACTTCCACGGTGGCGCCGCCGAGATAGTGCTCGCTCAAGGCGGAATGCTCGGCCATTTCCTGTGCGGGGGCGTGAAGCTTCACCTTGCCGGTGTTCAGCAGATAGGCGTAGTCGCCGCATTCAAGTGCTAGCTGCACATTCTGTTCGACGAGCAGGATGGAAATGCCGTTGCGCGACAGGTCGAGGATGATGCGGAAGATCTGATGAACGATCTTCGGGGCGAGGCCGAGGGATGGCTCGTCGAGCATCAGAAGTTTCGGCTCGGCCATCAGCGCCCGGCCAATGGCAAGCATCTGTTGCTGGCCGCCGGACATGCGGCTCGCCATACCGTTGCGCCGCTCCTTCAGCATCGGAAAGAGATCGAAGGCCTCGGCGCGCAGCGCTTCGAAGCTCTTGCCGCCGCGGCCAACATGGGCGGCGACTAGGTTTTCTTCCACCGTCAGGCGTTGGAATATCTGGCGGCCTTCCGGGCAATGGGTGATGCCCAGGCGCACGACCTGCTCCGGCCGCAGGCCGGTGATGTCGCGCCCTTCGAAGGTGATGCTGCCGGCGGTCGGACGCGCAACGCCGGAGATGGAGTTGAGCAGCGTCGTCTTGCCGGCGCCGTTCGGGCCGAGAACAACGACGATCTCGTGCGGATCGACGTCGACGTTTATGTCTTCAAGAACGCCGACGCGTCCGTATCCCGAGCTGAGCCCGGCGATCCTGAGCAGCGGCTCGGATGTCGTCGATGTCATTGGCGGTTCCCAGATAGGCGAGTTGGACGTCGGTGCTGGCCTGCACCTCGGCGGGTGTTCCCTGAAAAAGCAGCTTTCCGTGATGCATGACAATGATGTTGTCGCAGAGCGCCATCACCAGATCCATGTCGTGCTCGACGATGATCGTGATCCGGTCGGGCGAGCGCTGGGCGGCGAGCTTCGCGGTCAGATCCGCCGTCTCATGATGGTTCAGCCCGGCAGCGGGCTCGTCAAGCAGCAGCAGGCGCGGATTGCAAACCAGCGCGCGGGCGATCTCCAGCATGCGCTGGCGGCCATAGGGCAGGCTGCCGGCTTCCGCGTCGGCATGGCCTTGCAGATCGAAAAAACGCAAGATCTCCATGCATTTTTCGCGTCGGTGGTCGCGGCGGGCCGAGGCATAGGGCGGCCACACGACTTCTTTCCATGTGCCGCCGACGTCGCTCGGATAGAAGCAGACCTCGAGGTTTTCGAGCGCGGTCATCTGGTCGAAGAGACGGATGTTCTGATAGGTGCGGGCGACTCCCGAATTGGCGATCTGATATTTCTTGAGCTTGTCCAGGCGTTTGCCGTCGAGCGCTATCGATCCGGCCGAGACGGTGTAGGAGCCGGCGGTCATGTTGATGAGCGTCGACTTACCGGCGCCGTTGGGCCCGATCACACCGTGGATCAGCCCGGGGGCGAAGGAGGCGGTCACGTCATCGATGGCGACGACCTGGCCATATTCCTTTCGCAGTCTGTCGAAAACCAGGGTCATTTGCCGAACAGTCTCCGGATAAGCTTGTCTGGTCCGAAGCTGCGCGGAACGATGCCGGCCGGGCGTACGATGATCAGGAAGATCATCAACAGGCCGAGGAAAAGAATGCGCCATTCGGCGAATTCGCGCAGCACTTCCGGCAGCAGGATCAGGATTGCCGCACCGGCGACGATGCCGAGAATGTTGCCGATGCCGCCGATCACGATCATCAGCACGATCAGCACCGATTCCTGAAGCGTGAAACTCTCCGGGCTGACGAAGCGCTGGGAGGCCGCGAAGATTGCGCCCGCGATCGAACCGATCGTCGCGGAGGTGGCGAAGGCGGCAAGCTTGGCGTTGGTCGTGTTGATGCCGATGCCGCGCGCGGCATCCTGGTCTTCGCGGATCGCTGCCCAGGCCTTGCCAAGGATGGACCGCTCCAGCCGCCAGGCGACAAGCCCGGCCAGCAGCACGACGACGAGCAGAAGCCAGAAGAAATCGACGGGCCGGGCGATCTGGATGCCGAGGAT